>NZ_AQOQ01000049.1:0-15678 GCF_002888555.1 Alcanivorax sp. MD8A
TCCCTTGTTGGCCAGCCGTATTTGATCACGATTTCAGCCCGTAAACGTCATGCCTTTTTCAAGGATCATGACATTGCCAAACGGACCTGCAGGGTCATTCACGAGATCGATTCGTTAGGGGCAAGCCACACCTGGTGCTTTGTGATCATGCCGGATCACTGCCACTGGATGTTGACGCTGGAGGGCAATTATTCGTTGTCGCAAACCGTGCGGATGTTTAAAGGCCAGAGCTCGCGCCTGGCGGGCGTCTCGCTGTGGCAGAGAGGTTTCCACGATCGGGCCTTGCGCCGTGAGTCAGACCTGCTGCCCACGGCGCGGTATGTCATTGCCAATCCGCTGCGGGCGGGGTTGGTGACCCGGTTGGGGGATTATCCGTATTGGGATGCGGTCTGGTTGTAGGTTTGAGAATCGCCATGCAAGCATAGCTCCTACACGGGGCGGGGGTGATGCCATCGCCGCACCCGCCCTCGGTGCCCCACACAACCTATAGGAGCCATGCTCGCATGGCGATCCGAGCCTGGGCGAGGTATAGATTCCAGAGCCTATGCAAGACACGGCCTGCATGGTGATCCTCGTTTCAGCGAGGCAAGGATTCTCAGAACGCTGTCCGAATCTAACAAGGTTAGTGCGCCGGCGGAGATCGATCTTCGCCGATTTCAGCCCTACGTTCTTGTCCCATCTGTTCGGCCTTGGTACCGAGGCTTTTTAGCGCAAAGCGGGTTGCGTGGCGTCTCTCTATTGAACACCCAACCAAACACCCCGTAACACCCCTCCATTGCGTTTCCCTGTCCGCTGCGGTCTTATCGAAAAAAAGAGACAGGACCGATTCATGCAACTGCTCGGATTATTACGCCGGGAGCTGCGCAGTGAATGTCGCCAATGGGTGGATGACGGGGACATCAGTGCGGAGCAGGGCGAGCGGATATTGGCGCGCTACGGCACCAGTCTGGAGGATGTCAGCGATGGCTCGCTGGCCTACAAGGTACTGGTGGGCGTGGCGCTGTTGTTTGCCGGCATGGCCATGATGCTGCTGGTGTCGGCCAACTGGGAGGAAATCCCCCGTGTGGTGCGCATGCTGGGCCTGGTGGCGACAACCCTGGTGCTGAACGGTATCGGGGTGCGGCACTTCCTGCGTGATGGCAGCGGCATTGGCTGGCTGTTTGTCGGGAGTATCAGTTACGGGGCGTCGATCATGCTGATCGCGCAGATTTACCACTTGGGAGAGCACTTCCCGGATGGTCTGTTGGTGTGGGCGCTGGGTGTGGCGCCCATGGCGCTCTTGACCCGCAGCCGTGTGATTGCCCTGTTGATGCTGGCACTGGCCTTGTTCTGGTTGATGGCCGAGGGCCAGTTCAGCCCACCTTGGGCCATGGTGCTGTTCCTGGGGTGCAGTGTTGCGGTGGCTCGGATGGCATGTTCTGCGGGGCTGATGATCGTTACCGTGGCGGCGGCGGTGAGCTGGCTGAATGTCTTGTTGGGCTGGGCCTACGGTTACCCCTGGCGACCGGATATCGAGGCCGGCCATCTGACCCTGAACATGGGACTGTTGGCACTGATCTTTATGGCCGGGCACCGGCTCTCGGCCACGACCTCGGTGTATCTGCGCCGTACCGCCACACTGTTGTCATTGTGGGCGCTGCGGGGTTATCTACTGTTGTTGCTGCCGTTTACCTTCACCGAGTTCTGTGAGGGGTACCTGAAAGAGTTGGAGACCGTAATGGATCCGGGGTTGTGGATGGGTTTGCTGGCTGCCATCCCGGCGGCCTGCCTGGCCCTGCGTAACCGTTCGGCTCACCCGTTATCCCGTGGGTTGGTGATGGGGCTGCCACTGGTCATGGTGCTGTTGCATGGAGGAATCAACGAGGCCATGGCTGTCCCGGTGACGGTGCTGGTCAATCTGCTGGTGCTGGGCTCGGCCATCGTGCTGGTGCAGCAGGGGTTGCTCAAGGGGCTCAGCCAGTATTTCTACAGCGGGGTGGCGCTGCTGTTGGTGTTGGGGATGATGCGCTACGTGGATCTGGTGGGTGATTACGTGGGGGGCTCGGTGTTGTTCCTGCTGGCGGCCGGCATCCTGTTCCTGGCCGCCCACTACTGGCGAGATCGACAGGGAGGGGCGGGCCATGAATAACCGGCAGCGCAAATTCGCCTTTGCGGCGGCTATCCTGTTCCAGCTGGTGGTCATGGCCGGTGTCTGGGTGAACGGCTTTTATCCCCTGTGGCTGGGTGAGGAGGTGCGACTGAAAACCCGCCCGGTGGATCCCCGCGACCTGTTCCGCGGTAATTACGCCCGCTTGAATTACGACTTCGACACCATAGAGCCAGGAGAATCTGCTGACTTTCGCCCCGGTGATGTGGTGTATGTCCCGCTGGTCCGCAACGGTGACCTCTGGGACCCACAACCGACTCAGGCGAGTCGGCCGGAAAGCGGGGTGTTTCTGCGCGGGCGGGTCACCAGCCGTCCCTGGCGTAGCGGCAGCCGTGTCACCTTCGGCATTGAAGCCCTGTTCGCCCCCAAGGAAAAAGCCCTGGCCCTGGAAAAGCAACTCCGCCACGCCGCTGTTGCGGTGGTAAGGGTGGCGCCAAATGGGCGCGCCGCCCTGGTTTCCGTGAACAGTGAATAGTCAGCTGCGTCGCGGATGGGGCTTTCTGCTCCAAAACGCATGAGGCCGCGCCCGGAGAAAGGACGCGGCCTCATGCGTTCAGGAACCTGCCGCGCTGAACGCGCGCTGTTCACTCTTCACTGTTAACTGTTCACTGACTTCCCAGCGCTTTCTGAATAAACCCGGACTCTTTCTCAATGGTCTTGGCGAAAGGCGCCAGCGCGTGCATGCGCTCGGTGTGGGCGGCCAGGTTGGGGTAGGTGTCGGCATCAATCTGTTCGCCGCCGTGCTTGAAGTTGACCATCTGACTGGCCAGGGCGATGTCGGCGACGGTCAGGCTGTTGCCCACCAGGTAGTCACGGCCTTCCAGTTCCTTGTCCAGATAGGCGAACAGCGGGGGAATGGTGGTGCTCAGGGCGTGCTGGACCTTGTCCTCGTCACACTCTTTGCCCATGAGCCGCATCACCACCCGGTTACGGAACACCGCGAAGGTGCAGCGCATGGCCAGGTCGTAATCCGCAAAGCGTTCAAACCAGATCACCCGTCCACGTTCCATGGCATCGCTGGGGTAGAGTGCGGGTTCTGGTTGGGTGGTTTCCAGCCAGGTACAGATGGCGGCGGAATCGGCCAGGTACTGGCCATCAATCTCCAGCGCCGGAATGCGTTTCATGGGGCTGATCTTTTCGTAGCCTTCCGGGGTGTTGGCGGGGTCCACATGGACGGCTTCGTACTCGATGCCTTTCAGGGCCAGGGCAACGCGGGTTTTACGGACAAAGGGCGACAGGGCGGCCCCGTACAACTTGATGGACATGCATTTCTCCCGATAAATGAGCGTTTTTTCAGCAAGTTGACGAAAGATTCGTCGTTATAGCGCGCCATTATCAGAGCAGCGTGACTTTTTCGGGTCAATGGTGAGGAAGGACAAAATTTTTCCTTGACGAAGGGGCACCAGATACCTATTCTACGCGCCGCTTTGACGCACCACGTCAAGCCCGGGTCCCCTTCGTCTAGTGGCCCAGGACACCGCCCTTTCACGGCGGTAACAGGGGTTCGACTCCCCTAGGGGACGCCACTAATTCGCTAGTGATTAGCTGGCAGTAAGTTAAGCGGGAATAGCTCAGTTGGTAGAGCACGACCTTGCCAAGGTCGGGGTCGCGAGTTCGAATCTCGTTTCCCGCTCCAAATCGAAAGGGACCCAATCGGGTCCCTTTTTTGTTTTCTTCAGTGCCTGGCGAGAGTATCTAATCCAGGGCCTAATCCCACCAAAAACCGCAGGCCGGTGCCTGCCGGCTGAATTTTGTTCATTTAATTGCGTAAAAATTCCGGGTAAGCTCTGGCGCGGGATCGGAATAGTAATTAACAAGAGAAGAATGTCGGGCTGCCAGGGAGTACGCCCGTTAGGGGGCGGTATGTTTCGGTATTTTGTTGCTTGCATCGTGTGCTCTGTGGCTTGTCTGGTTCAGGCGCAAACGTTTTATGTAAATAGTTCTGGGGACGATAATGATCCTGTCGATGAGCTCTTGACCTTGCGTGAAGCGCTAGCCAATGCCAATGCGGTGACGGGACCAGACACGATTTTTCTTCCAGCGGGTATACAGATTGGTACTTCGCAAGGTTATTTCATCACCGACGATGTGGAAATCATTGGTGTGCAGGGAGAAGAAGCAGTCTTGACCTCTGCTGCTGAGGTGCTTTTCGAGATTGATAGCGATATTAATGTTGGCTTGCGCAATTTGTCTCTGGGTGTGGTCAATGACCCGTCTTTGGGGTTCTCGATGGGGGTTCGCGCTTGCGGTGAAGTCTCTATGTATAACCTGAGAGCCTCGGGTTTTTCGAATGCTATCCGGCTATGTTCTTCGCGGGTTGAACTGAATACGGGAAATAGCGTGTTCAGTGATAATGGCAACTTCCTGTTCGCATCGGGTTCTGTGGCTCCTATTTCTGTTTCGGTTGAAAACTCCTATATCGAAAACTCCGGGCTTCACCTGCGCGGCTATGGTGAGGAGCAAGAGATTGCTCTTCGTCGTTCTGTTTTTGTTGCCGAAGATAAGGTTATCTCCTTATATGGACGTGGGACCATCAAGGTCATAGACAGCGCATTGTTACTGTCGAAGCAGCACCTGTTTTTGGCCATGTGGGACACGGCATATTCAACTTATCACTATCCCAATATCGAGATTATTCAGAGCACAGTTGCTGGGCATAATTCGGTATACCCGATTATGGTGACTGAGGGTGCGAACGTAAAAATAGCTCACTCCACCTGGGTTGATAATGTAAACAGTGATGGCCCCCTGCTGGATATAAAAACCTATAAGCCGCGAAATTCCAGTGAATATCACGGTAGCATAGAAATAGATCACACTATTTTCGACCGTTACTTCACCGAGGGCATGCCAATTAGCCTGTATGGAGTAGATCTCGCCGCTAGCTACTCTTTCCTCCCGTCAGTGGAGAGGCGATTCGGTTCCGAGAATGTTTCTATGGATTCGACAACAGCCTTGTATCAAGGTGCTCCCGCCTATCTGGGTGAGTTGTCATTTAGCCTTGGGCATCTGCCTTACTACCTTGCCAGCGCCGATAGTCCCGTTATCGATGCGGGAAGACCATCGGCCATTGCGGGCGAGGACGGGGTTCCCGCTTCTGAACAGCGTCAGTCTGTGCGGATTCTGGGGGCCGCGATAGATATTGGTTCCACGGAAAGAAATCAGGAGCCCACTTTGGATGTTCAGGCGCTCAGAGAAGAATATGAGGCTCAAGTGGCAGATCTTGAAGACCCTGATGCAGATATTGTGCTCGATCTCGATAGCTTCGTGAGTGATCCGGATGGCCATATCATCACTGATATTGAATTTTATAGTCCGGCGGACTTGAGCTATGAGTCTGACACGCATGTCTTGAGCGGCCATAAGGCGGCCTTTAAGGTTGCACTAATGCAGGCCTTGATACATGAAGAGACCGGCCTGACCGGTCTGGCTGAAGCTGATTGGTCACCACAGCCTGAAGGAGCAATTGTCTCCGGAGGCGGTGGTGATAGTGGTGGTGGAGGGGGCAGCCTGCCCCTGGCTACTGGACTGTTGTTGATGTTTATTGGCATGCACCGCAGGCGATCCAGATAAACGCTGAAAACCCCTCCCTCGAGGGGTTTTTTTGTCGTTATTCGCCGGACGCCAGCGATGGCGCTTTACAGGTGAGCCCCGCGTAATCCTGTTCGGTGCCACTGCCTGGCGCGTGGGGAGCTCCATCCTGGCATTGGCATTCCGCCCATAGCTGCCTACACTGATAGCTGACCAGAAGTGATGTGACTATGGCCCGTTTACACCCGCGATTGCTGGAAGCTCTTAACCTGTTGCCCGGGGACAAACCTGTCCACCTGCTCACCCGCCATTCCGTGCGGGAACTGGCCAAGAATGGCTTCGCCGATTACCGCTTGCCGCTGACCCCGGAGGGGGTGGATATGGCGCGTGACTGGGGGAGTAAGCTGAATCGCCCGGTGGATGCCTTCTACTCCAGCCCGGTGGGCCGTTGTGTCAACACGGCCAAGGCTATGGCCGAAGGGGCGAAGAAGGCAGGTTTGCTCAAGGCGCTCCCGGACATCACCACCGATACCACGCTGGTCGAGCCGGGGTGCTACGTGGTTGATATCAACGAAATCGGCCCCACTTTCCTGAAGATGGGGGCGTTCCGCTTTCTTAACCAGCACTTGCAGGAGCCTTTCGACGGAATGCTGTCACCGGCAGAAGGGCGCGCCAAGCTGGCGGCTTACCTGCGCGAGCGGGAGCCACAGGCGGGACATCTCAACGTGCATGTTACCCACGACACCATTCTGGCCGTGCTGGTGGCCGAGCTACACGGTCGTCGCAAGATTACCGAGGATGACTGGCCCTGGATGATGGAAGGGCTGTGGGTCTGGTTCACGGACAGCCGGATGCACTGGATCTGGCGTGGCGATCACGGCCACTGCGCACTGTAATCTCGTTTCGCTCCCTGTTTCCCTAATTCGCATTGAGGTGAATCTTGTCTGCATTGACGATTCGGAATCTCACCAAGACCTATGCCAATGGTGTTCAGGCACTCAAAGGCATTGATCTTGAGGTTCAGAAGGGCGATTTCTTTGCCCTGTTGGGGCCCAACGGGGCCGGCAAATCCACCACCATTGGGGTGGTCAGTTCTCTGGTGAACAAGAGTGGCGGAGATGTCAGTATCTTCGGGCATTCGCTGGATACCCAGCGTTCCCAGGCCAAGATGAAGATTGGCGTGGTGCCGCAGGAATTCAACTTCAACCAGTTTGAAAAGGTGTTTGATATCGTTGTGACCCAGGCCGGGTTTTACGGTATCCCTGCACCGTTGGCCCGAGAGCGGGCGGAAAAGTATCTGCGCCAGCTGGGGTTGTGGGAAAAGCGGGACAAGCAGTCGCGAACACTTTCAGGCGGCATGAAACGCCGGTTGATGATTGCCCGTGCTCTGGTACATGAGCCCGAGTTATTGATCCTCGATGAACCTACCGCCGGTGTGGACATCGAGCTACGTCGCTCCATGTGGGATTTTCTCACCCGCATTAACCAGGAAGGCAAGACGATTATTCTGACGACCCATTATCTGGAGGAAGCAGAATCCCTTTGCCGTAACATTGCCATCATCGACCACGGCACCATCGTCGAAAATACCTCCATGCGTGCGCTGCTGGAAAAACTGCAGGTGGAAACGTTCGTGCTGGATCTGGCGCGCCCGGTAGATACCGCGCCGGTGCTGGAAGGGTTCGATGTGGTGTTGCGTGATGCCCAGACCCTGGAAGTGGCGGTACCCAAAACGCAAAGCCTGAACACCCTGTTTGTCGCCCTGGCGGAACAGCAGTTCGAGGTCATGAGCATGCGCAACAAGGCCAACCGGCTGGAAGAACTGTTTGTGCGACTGGTTGAGCAGAACCTGCCCGGAGAAAAAGCATGAAGGCCCGTGATCAGTGGGTGGCGTTCATGACCATCGTCACCAAGGAAATTCGCCGTTTCACCCGGATCTGGCCACAAACACTGTTGCCGCCGGCAATCACCATGACATTGTATTTCGTCATCTTCGGCAACCTGATTGGCAGCCGCATTGGCGACATGGGCGGGTTCGATTACATGCAGTACATCGTGCCGGGCCTGATCATGATGAGCGTGATCCAGAACAGCTATGGCAATGTGGTGAGTTCGTTCTTTTCCACCAAATTCCAGCATTCCATCGAAGAAATGCTGGTTTCTCCCATGCCGCCACATGTGATTCTCACCGGTTTCGTAGTGGGGGGGATGGTGCGCGGGATGCTGGTCGGGTTGATTGTCAGTCTGCTGAGCCTGTTTTTCACGCACCTGAGCATGCAACACCTGCTGATTACGGTCACGGTAGTGATACTGACGGCGGCCCTGTTTGCGCTTGGGGGCTTTATCAATGCGGTCTTTGCCAACAAGTTTGATGATATTTCCATTGTGCCCACCTTTATCCTGACGCCCCTTACGTATCTGGGTGGGGTGTTCTATTCCATTGATCTGCTGCCGGAGTTCTGGCGCACCGTGAGCCTGGCCAATCCGATTGTGTATATGGTGAATGCCTTCCGCTACGGGGTGTTGGGTGTCAGTGATGTGAATGTTTACGCCTCTCTGGCGGCCATTTGTGGCTTTGTGGTGGCCTTTTACCTGTTCGCGCTGTGGTTATTGCGACGTGGTACCGGCATCCGACATTAATTATTATGGATATTGAGCCAACGGACGGCTGAGCCAGGAGACACCATGAGTTACTTGAAGGAAACCCCGCTGGGTCGCTCCAGTGAGTATGTGGACGAGTACACGCCCTCGTTGCTTTGTCCGGTACCCCGCTGGGATGCCCGGGAAAGCCTTGAGCTGGAAGATACCAGCCTGCCTTTCCATGGCACGGATATCTGGAATGCCTATGAATTGTCCTGGCTGAATGAGAAGGGCAAGCCCATTGTGGCCATGTGCGAGCTGCGGATTCCCTGCACTACACCGAATATTGTCGAATCCAAATCCCTGAAGTTGTATCTCAATTCCTTCGCCAACTCGCGGTTTGATCATCGCGACAAGGTCCGTGCGGCCATCGAAAAAGACGTGGCGCAGACCGTCGGTGGCAATATTGAGGTGCTGCTGTATTCACTGGAGGAATCCGCGGGTTTTCCCACCTGGGAAGATCGTGGTGAATGCGTCGATAACATCGACCTGAATTTCGAGCACTACGAATACAACCCGGAACTGTTGCTCTGTGATCAGGGCGCAGAGCAGACCGGCCAGCTCTATTCGCATTTGCTGCGAAGCCATTGCCCGGTCACCAACCAACCGGATTGGGCCACAGTGGTGATCCGTTACACTGGCCGGGCTATCAGTCCGGCCAGCTTCCTGCGTTATGTGGTGTCCTTGCGCAATCATCAGGGCTTCCATGAGCAGATTATCGAGCAGATGTTTGTTGACCTGATGTCGCAGTGCTCGCCGCGTCACTTGACCGTTTATGGCCGTTTTACCCGCCGTGGTGGTATCGACATCAACCCGTTCCGTTCCAACAGCGAGCAGCCGCTGCCAAATAGGAGAACAATTCGGCAGTAACGGTATCTACATCAGGCTAGAGTGTTTCTTTTGTCATCAACAAGGAAAGGTTTCATGACTGAGAATGAACACCCCCAAAGTGGGGCTGAACCGCAAGGCCCGAGTAAGGAAGAACGCAGCCAGGCGATGGGCTGCCATTTGTTGTCGTTGATCGGGTTGGTGATTCCCTTCGGGAGCTTGATTGGCCCGCTGGTGATGTGGCTGGTCAAGAAGGATGAAAGTCCTTTTGTCGATGATCAGGGCAAGGAAGCCGTGAACTTCAATATCACCATGCTGATCGCCTTTTTCGTCGCATTTGTGCTGATGTTTGTGGCGATTGGAGCCGTGTTGATGCCGGTGCTGTTCATCTTCTGGGTGGTGATGGTGATCATTGCCGGATTGAAAGCCAATGAGGGTGTGGCTTATAGGTATCCTTTCACGCTGCGGTTGATCAAGTAAAAGCCGTGACGAGCGGCTAGCTACGAGAAAAACCGCGCCAGTCAGGCGCGGTTTTTTTATTGCCAGGGGCTGGTTAATGCGTCTGCGCCCTGAATTACCAACGGTTTTATCTTTTTCTCGCAGCTAGTCGCTCATGGCTCGCAGCTGTGTCTTCACGGTCCCAGCGGCCAGCCAAACCCGATCCAGATTCCCAGTAACACCGACCACCCCACCAGTAGCGTCAGGCTGTAAGGCAGCATGAGTGCCATCAGGGTGCCGATGCCGGTGTCGGGTTGATAGCGCCGGGCGAAGCCCAGTACCAGTACGAAGTAGGGCATGAGCGGGGTGATGATATTGGTGCTGGAATCGCCCACCCGGTAGGCCGCCTGGGTGGCTTCGGGTTCGATGCCCAGCAACATCAGCATAGGTACAAAGATGGGAGCCAGAATCGACCATTTGGCCGAAGCGCTGCCAATCATCAGGTTGATCAGGGCAGCCAGCAACACGAACAACAACAGCAAGGCAACTTTGGGAATCGACAGGCTGCCAAGCCATGCGGCGCCCTCAACAGCCAGCAGGACGCCCAGCTGGCTGTAATTGAACCAGGCGACAAACTGGGCGGCGAAAAACATCAGCACCAGATAGCCCGCCATGGAGGCCATAGTGGTTTCCATGGCGGTAATGATATCGCCGCCATGGCGAAACTGACCGCTGAGCCGGCCGTAGACGGCACCGCATATCCCTGCCAGCAACGCCACAATTACCACCAGGCCGTGAATGAACGGCGAGCCCAGTACACTGCCGGTGTCCGGGTGTCGCAGGGGGGCGTTGTCGGGGATCACCAGCAGGGCGGTCAGGGTCAGCAGCACCACAAGAGTGGCCAGCGTCCAGCGCATGGCCGCGGGGTGGCTGACAGGTGTTTCAACCTCGACAGCGGTGTCGGTTGCCATTGTTCGAAGGCGCGGTTCGGTGAGGCGCAGGGTGACCAGGCTGACCAGAGCTGTCACCACGAAGGTGGACACGATGATGAACCAGTAATTGCCGGTGGCATCGACGGTTCGGCTGGGGTCCACCAGCGCGACCGCTTCGCTGGTCAGGCCGGCGAGAGTGGCATCGACCGGCCCCACCAGCAGATTGGCGCTGAAGCCGCCGGACACTCCCGCAAAGGCAGTGGCAATACCGGCCAACGGGGAGCGTCCGGCCAGTTGGAACACCAGCCCGGCGAGCGGGATCAGTACGACATAGCCGGCATCCACCGTCATGCTCGACAGCACCCCGGCGAACGCTACGGTGACCACCAGCAGTTTCCCGGAGGCACGCTTTACCAGCGCGGCCAGACTCACGGACAGCACCCCGGATTGTTCTGCGACCCCGAGCCCCAGCATGGCAACCAGTACGACCCCCAGCGGGGCGAAGCCGGTGAAGTTACTGACCAATGACGTGAACAGATACCGCACACCGTCACCGTCAATCAGCGAGCGCACCGCGACGGTGTCGTCAGTGATGGGATGGGTGGTGGTCAGCCCCAATGCGCTTAGCAGTGCGGTGAGTGGCAGCAGTAACAGGCAAAGCCACACGAATAATAGTGTGGGATGTGGCAGTCGATTGCCGAGTGTTTCCAGCCGGGTCAGCAGAGTGTGCCGTGGCATGAGAGATCCTTGTACGTGAAAGCGTCAAGCTGCACGCAACACGCTACAACGCGGGGGCCGGTTTGTCTTGTGCTGGTGTGGGTAGGGCCATTTCGATGGAGCACGCTGGGTGGCTTTCCCGTTTTGCAGGAGCGGTCGTTCGACCGCGATTTTCGGGCTTGGGTCATTCGCCCCATCATTTAGCGTGCCGCCTGTTGCGTGAAGCGAGCAGCGTCTCTCAAAGCCACATGGCGGCCAGCCAGCCCGCCGCCATCAACGGCAGGTTGTAGTGTATGAAGGTCGGAATAACCGTGTCGCGAATGTGGTCGTGTTGGCCATCGGCGTTAAGGCCCGCCGTTGGGCCGAGGGTGGAATCCGAGGCTGGCGAGCCGGCATCGCCCAGGGCGGCGGCACTGCCAACCAGCGCTGCCGTGGCCAGCGGTGAGAAGCCCAATGCCACACACAGCGGGACGTAGAGAGTGGTAATGATGGGGATCGTGGAGAACGAGGAGCCGATACCCAGCGTGACGAACAGTCCCAGGAGCAACAGCAGGGCCGCCGCAAGAGGCGGACTTTGCAGTCCGCTCGTCACCGTTGCTACCAAAGCGGGAACCTGATCTCCGGCCTGCACTACCGCGGCATAGCCATTAGCGGCAATCATGATGAACCCGATCAGTGACATCATCTTTACCCCTTGGGTAAAGGCATCCTGAGACTCACGCCACGGCACCACTCCGCCTGCGGTGAACACCAGGAAACCGACCAGTGCGCCAAGAATGATGGAGTCGCTGTACAGCTGCAGAGCCAATGCCGCCGCCAATGCGATGGCGGCCACCATGACGTTACGGCTGGAAAGCGGAGCGTGTTGTTCTTCACCGGGAAGCTGAACGGGGTGGTAATCGCGAGGTTGTCGGTAGCGGATGCACGCCAGAATCAGGCCCACAACCATGCCGGCGGCGGGCAGCAGCATGGCCAGAGGCAAATCCCCTTTGGGCAGCTCCAGGCCTGCCTTGGCGAGACTGGGGCCCAGCTGGGTATGTAGAAAAATACTGCCAAAGCCCACTGGCAGCACCATGTAAGGCGTGATCAAACCGAACGTGAGAATGCAGGCAGCCAGCCGGCGATCCAGCCGCAGCTGATGCATTACTTCCAGCAAGGGGGGCACCAGGATGGGAATAAAGGCGATATGGATGGGGACCAGGTTCTGACTCATCACTGCCGCTGCCAACAGTACGGTGAGTAGCAGAGTGCGGATTCGCCGCAATTGTTGCGGTGCCGGTGTGCCACCCAGCCGGGCAATAATGCGCCCGGCGAGCCATTCGGTGATCCCGGAGCGGGCAATAGCAACGGCGAAGGCGCCTAGCAGGGCATAGCTCAGGGCAATATTGGCACCACCACCCAGGCCGCTACTGAAGGCGGACAGGGTGGCGGTCAGATCCAGCCCACTGCCCAGGCCGGCAACCAGTGCCGCACACAGGAGTGCCAGCACCACATTCATTCGGGCCAGGCTAAGGCCCATCAGTATGAGTACCGACCAGATAACCGGATTGGCAAGCAATGACATGGAACGCTCCGCATTGGAATGCGGAAAAGTCTAGCAGGGTGCGCCAGCGCTTCCTAACGGTGGCTGGCGCCTCACACTCAGCCCTGGTTGCTGCGCAGTCGCCGCGTGCGGAAGCTGCCCAGGCCCATGTCGGCGATGACTTTGAACAGGGCGAGCAGCACGCTTTCATCGGGTTTGGGGTCTTTGCCCTTGCCCATTCGGTGTAGCTGACGGGAGAACCAGGAGACTTCCATCATGGCCATTTCGTCGATCATCTTGATGCCGGTTTTGCGTGGCGTGACCCGGCTGATGAGCCCGTCTTGGCCGGCAAGAATACGGTTGGGCAGATCGGGCTCTACTGCCAGTGGGCGGGCGATGCCGACGATGTCGGTGGCGCCGCTTTCTACGGCTTCGGCCATGGCTTTGGCGGAGCGGAAGCCACCGGTGACCATCAGAGGAATGGAGACCCGTTTACGGATTTCGTTGGCGTAATCGAGGAAGTAGGCTTCGCGGGCTACGGTGCTTTCACGGACCCCTTTGGCGCCGGCCATGGCCGGGTTTTCATAGTTGCCGCCTGAAATCTCCAGCAGATCCAGGCCTTCTTCTGCGAGGGTTTGCGCCACCGTCATGGATTCGTCTTCGGTGAAGCCGCCGCGTTGGAAATCGGCGGAGTTCAGTTTGATGCTGACAGGGTAGTCGTCGCCGACGGCCTTGCGAATGGCCCGGTAAATTTCCAGCGGGAAGCGCATCCTGTTTTCCAGTGGGCCGCCCCACTGGTCAGTACGCTGGTTGTGGTGGCCGGAGAGAAACTGGCTGACCAGATAGCCGTGTGCTCCGTGAATCTGGACCCCGGTAAAGCCAGCTTTTTTGGCGATGGCGGCGCTGGTGGCGAAGCGTTTAATGATGTCGCGGATCTCTGCTTCGGTGAGCGCACGGGGTGTTTTGAAGGCGCTTTTCAGTTCTTTTCCGAAAGGTACGGCGGAGGGCGCGAGGGTATCGCCACTGGCGAGCATGCGGGGGATCTGTTTGCCGGGGTGGTTCAACTGTACCCAGATTTCATTGCCGTTGCGTTTGCCGGCGTCAGCCCAGCGTTTAAGCAGGGGCAGATCCTGCTCGTTTTCCAGCACGACATTGTTGGGCTCGCCGGTGTGATTGCGGTCGATCATGATGTTGCCGGTGATCAACAGCCCGGTGCCGCCATCTGACCAGCGACCATACAGTGTCTCGAGCGCCGGGGTGACATGATTATCGATGGTACCGAGGGCTTCGCTCATGGCGGATTTGCCGAACCGGTTCGGAATGGCGGTGCCGCAGGGCAGGGCGAGGGATGTTTTCAGGGTATCCGCGTGGCTCACAGTGGTCCTCCTGTGCCCAGTCTGGGCGATTACTGTATAGTTCGATGTTGCTCAAACTATATTTTGGTTCGATAATCGTCAAACTGTTTTGTTGGGGAGGATGGATTTTGGCACAGACTGACACGGTCTCCGAGGCGCAGCTGGCCGCTGCCTTTCGGGCTCTGGCCAATCCAAACCGTCTGCGAATTTATCAGCAGGTGCTTGCCCATTGCAGGGAAAAGGGGCAGGCGGATTTGCAGGAGGTTTCTGCGGGCTGCGCGTTCGGCGATTTCATGAAACGGCTGAATATCGGCAAGCCTACGGTGTCGCATCATGTTAAAGAGCTGGTGGAAGCGGGCTTGATCCGGGTCGAGCAGGTAGGGCGTCGCCGTTTCTGTTTGCCGGACATTGCCATGCAGTCGCGGCTGGGGGATTTTTTCCATGTCTGAGTGGTTGTGGATGCCTGCCAGCGACTGGGCTCTGTATGGATGTGGCCTGTTTTTCCTTACCGGTTTGCTGACCGGGGTATGGAAGTATTGGCAGGTAAGCCAGAGTGAAAAGGCGCGTGCCCACTATTATGTGGATGTGGCTCACCGGGCCAGCCTGATGTACGCCTTTGCTTGTCTGGTGCTGGAACGGTTTGCCCTGCTGAGTGTGTGGAGTGACCGCACCAATACCCTGGCGGTATTGGCCAGCATGCTGTTCTTTGCCTTGGCGGTTGGAAGTTACATCCTGCACGGGATGCTTCGGGATACGCGAAACCAGCTGCAGCGTCCCCACCAATTCGGTAAGGGCACGTTGGCCCCCGTGCTGATGGTGGCCTTTATGGTGGCGTTGATTGTGGCTGAGGTTGGTGGCTTTCTGGTGTTGTTCGCTGGTGTGCTGATGCGCTGATCTACATGCCCGCCAGCGTCTGTTTGGGCAAAGCTGGCGGGTATGTGATTGGGCTGGAATCAGGTGCAATAGCGACCGTACTGGCTCAGCGCCTTGCTGCTGTGCGGGTCTACCAGATCCACCCATACCTGCATGGAATCCTTGTTGCGGGTGTTGTGCAGGTTGCTGAAGTCGCCAGCGGTAAAGCTACCGCTCAGGGTGTCGCCTTCCTGGGGTGTGATGCCGTCCAGCTGTTTGACTAACACCATGCCGCGACTGGAATTGAGTAGCATGTACTCGCAGCTCTGGCTGAGGATCACGGTGGCCTGCTGCTGATCTGCGATTACCGGGGTGCTGAGCGCCATGCAACCGACGATGGCGGCACCGGCAAGATGCATCTTGATTGCTGACATAGTGTGCCCTTCCTTGTTGTTGTTCCCACTACACTGTCCTTCCTCGTTACGACTGTACTGCGAACAGGTGATCCGTCCTGTTGTGTCATGGCAGTAAAGCTGTAACCCGTGTGTAGTGATTTTTTAATGTTCCATCCGCCTTGGATGGTGGCACAGGTGATGGCAAGTCAACATCATCGTTAGGTCTGTTTCTTTTCTAGGGATTAAGTCTGAACCGTTGTCATAGTCATAGGATTAAAGGAGCCTCTGAATAGCTCCTTGCATGCTCAGCGTGTCCTGAAGC
>NZ_AQOQ01000005.1:0-153179 GCF_002888555.1 Alcanivorax sp. MD8A
TATTCACTGTTAACTATTAACTGCTCTTAGAGGTATTCCAGCGCCTGCGCCACATTGCTCACCCCAATCACCTCCACCCCGTCCGGCAAATTCCGGGGCAGGTTCGCTTTTGGCACAATCGCTTTCTTGAAGCCATGTTTCACCGCCTCATGGAGACGCTCCTGCCCCTGGGGTACCGGGCGAATCTCTCCGGACAACCCCACCTCACCGAAGACCACCAGTTCACGCTCCAGTGCCCGGTCTCGGAAGCTGGAGACAATGGCAAGCACCTGCGCCAGGTCCGCTGCGGTTTCCGTCACCTTCACGCCGCCCACCACGTTCATGAACACATCATGGTCGCCCACCTGAATGCCACCATGGCGATGCAACACCGCCAGCAACATGGCCAGCCGGTTCCCTTCCAGGCCGACACAGACCCGGCGGGGGTTACCAAAGTGGGAAGCATCCACCAGCGCCTGCAACTCCACGAGCAGCGGGCGCGTGCCCTCCCAGACCACCGTCACCAGTGACCCGGAAGCAATCTCGTCGGCACGGTTAAGGAAAATTGCCGAGGGGTTCTTCACTTCTTTCAGGCCTTCGCCGGTCATGGCAAAGACACCCAGTTCATTCACCGCGCCAAAGCGGTTTTTCAAGCCCCGCAGCGTCCGGAAACGGGAGTCCGTGGATCCTTCCAGCATCAGCGAACAATCGATCATGTGTTCCAGCACCTTGGGGCCAGCCAGGGTGCCGTCCTTGGTCACATGCCCCACCAGCAACAACACCGTGCCCGTCTGCTTGGCGAAACGGGTCAGCGCGGCGGCACATTCCCGGACCTGAGCCACACTACCGGGGGCCGACTGCAGCGCTGAGAGATACATAACCTGGATGGAATCCACGACCAGAATCCGCGGCTGCTCCTTGCGGGCCAGCTCAAGGATTTGCTCCACATCGGTTTCCGCCGCCAAGCGCAATTTGTCTTTGGGTAATTTCAGACGATCCGCGCGCATGGCCACCTGGGAGAGCGATTCCTCACCAGTGATGTAAAGGGACTTCTGGGTGTCCGCCAGCTTGCACAGGGTCTGCAACAACAGGGTGGATTTTCCCGCGCCCGGGTGCCCCCCGATCAGAATGGCCGACCCCGGCACCAGGCCACCACCCAGCACCCGATCCAGCTCACCCATACCGGAACCAATGCGCGGCGTTTCCTCCAGCACGATGTCGTTGAGGTTTTGCACCTCCGAGAGCTGACCGCTAAAACCACCACGACTACCCGCCCCTTTTGACGCAGGAGTAGCCGGGTCGTGAACGAATTCCTGCAAGGTATTCCAGGCACCGCAGGACGGACACTGCCCCTGCCATTTCGGCGTATCTCCACCACATTCCGTGCAGACAAAAGCGATTTTTTTCTTGGCCACAACAAACCCTTCTTGTGCAGACGAATCTATGAAACCGCTGCAGGAACGTAGCGCAGCGGAGTAACGCACAAAGTGCGGCCCCAAAGGGGTGAGCGCAGCGAATAACACCGCGTGAGTTGCGAATACGAGCGTTAGCGAGTAACGCGACACCATTTTGTCCGCGCCTCAAATGGCGCTACAGCGACCTTCGGATTAAACGACAATACGTGCCGGACGTGCGGTGATCTGACAGAACAATTCATAGCTGATAGTGCCACAGGCCTTCGCCACCGCATCCACCGCTACCGCATCGCCCCACAGTTCCACTTCATCGCCCACCTGTGCATCAATCCCGTTCAGGTCGATGGTCAGCATATCCATGGAGACACGACCGACCAGTATCGTGGGCTGCCCGTTGACCGCCACCGGGGTGCCACTGGGAGCATGACGGGGATAGCCATCCCCGTAGCCGACCGCCACCACGCCGACACGCCCCGCACAGGCCGCGGTCCAGGTTGCCCCGTAACCCACGGACTCGCCGGGCTGAATATCATTGATCGCGATCAGACGGGCACTGAAGCGGTGACTGACCTGCAAGTCCAGATCGCTGGCACTTTGCCAGTCAAGCGGCGAGGAACCGTACAACATGATTCCGGGGCGAACCCGTTGCCCACGGGCATGGGGGTAACGAATCAGCGCCGCGGAATTGGCCGTGGACAGTGGTAATTGCAGACGCTGTGCCACCTCTGTGGCCAACAGAAGCTGCTTTTCAGAAACGCTATCCGTGGCGTCATCAGCACAGGCGAAGTGGCTCATGATACCCAGCGGTTTCATGCCCGCTGCCGCCAACTGCTCTGCCGCCTGCAGCGCCCATTCCGGGCGCAGGCCCAACCGGTTCATCCCCGTATTGAGCTTCAACCAGATGCGGGTAGGTGCCGGCTTTGCCAGCAGCAACTGAACCTGCCAGAGCGAGTGGACCACCACCTCCAGCGAACGCCGCCGCGCGTGTTCCAGTTCATCCGCATCAAAGAAGCCTTCCGCCACCAAGATCGGCCCGGCGATGCCGCTATCCCGCAACGCCACGGCCTCTTCCATCACGGCAACGCCAAAGCCCTCTACCGCCGGCACCATGGCCTGCGCTGCCGTAAGCAGCCCGTGCCCATAACCATTGGCCTTGACCATGGCAAAGAGCTCAGCGTCACCGGCAAGTCTCCGGGCACGGCCGGCGTTGTGCGCCAATGCGGCTGTGCGAATCTCCACCCGGGTGCCCCGCATTACACACGGCTCCCGTGCAAACCCGTATCAAGGCTTGCCCTACACTGACCCGCTAACTTGCCGTTTGAATCGTGCAACGCAATCACTCATCCATTGCAGACAGCTGGGCGTAATACTCTGGCGCCAGATCATCAAAGCGCGAGTACTGGCCCAAGAATGCCAGACGCACGGTACCGATAGGACCATTCCGCTGCTTGCCGATGATCACTTCTGCCACGCCCTTCTCGCTGGTTTCCTTGTTGTACACCTCATCGCGATAGAGAAAGGTGATCAAATCCGCGTCCTGCTCGATGGCTCCGGATTCACGAAGATCCGACATCACCGGGCGCTTGTTGGGGCGCTGTTCAAGGGAACGGTTCAACTGGGACAGGGCCAGCACCGGGCAGTTCAGTTCTTTGGCCAGGCCTTTCAGCGAGCGGGAAATCTCCGAAATTTCGTTGACCCGGTTATCCACCCCCGGCACCTGCATCAGCTGCAGGTAATCGACCATGATCGCTCCCAGCTCGCCGCCACACTCGCGCGCCACCCGACGTGCACGGGCCCGCATTTCCAGGGGGCTCAGCGCCGGGGTGTCATCGATAAAGAACTTTTGCTCACTGAGCATGTGGATCGCCGAGGTCACCCGCGGCCAGTCGTCTTTTTCCAGCTGCCCGGAGCGCACGGCGGTCTGGTTGATTCGCCCCAGCGAGGCCAGCATCCGCATGACAATGGATTCTGCGGGCATTTCCATGGAGAACACCAGCACCGGCTTGCCGGCCTTGATCGCCACGTTTTCGCACAGATTCATGGCAAAGGTGGTTTTACCCATGGAAGGACGGCCGGCGATAACCACCATATCCGCGGGCTGCAGACCACCGGTCATTTTATCCAGCTCGTCAAACCCCGTGGTCACACCGGTGATCGCGCTCTTGTTCTTGTACAGCTCATCAATACGATCCACGGTCTTCTTCAGAACCGACTTGATGTCCTGGGGGCCAGAGCCTTTTTTCTGCTGCTCGGCAATCTCGAAAATGGCGGACTCGGCCTTGTCGAGAATTTCCAGCGACTTGCGACCTTCCGTATTGAAAGCACTTTCCGCCACATCATGAGACACATTGATCAGCTGACGAAGGATGCTGCGCTCGCGCACAATTTCCGCGTAAGCGGTGATGTTCGCAGCACTGGGAGTATTGCGCGCCAGCTCGGACAGGTAGGTCATGCCACCAATGTCGTCCAGCTGCCCCAACTGGGTTAGCGCCTGGGATACCGTCACCAGGTCACAAGGGTTTTCTTCCTCTACCAGTTGCGCGATGACCTCGAAGATCTGGCGATGGGCCTTGCGATAGAAATCCCGTGCACCGACACGCTCAGCCACATCATCCCAGGCGCTGTTATTGAGCAACAGGCCACCCAGGATTGCCTGTTCGGCCTCCACCGAATTCGGCGGCACCTTCAGGTTTTCAGGCAAATGTTTATCCAGCGGCAAAGGTTCGTTCATGGGGTAACCAGGATCCAGTGATGGGTTATGAGCTACAAGCTGCAACACGGGCACAGTCATCATTATTGGAGAGGCCATCACCCGCGCCCCGGACTACCAGCGCGGCTGCAGACATTCAAAATCAAGAGAAGCTGTGATCGCGTTGTAGCTTGTAGCTTGTAGCTTGTAGCTTGTAGCTGCCATTAAAAAGGGCACTGCCCTCGCGGACAATGCCCTGATTCTGTCACCGTGCCCAGTAATGGGCAAACCGGTTATCCGTTACTCGGCAGGCACCACGGCCAGCTTGATGGTAGCGGTAACGTCGGCATGCAGCACCAGGTCGATTTCGAACTCGCCGGTGTTGCGCAGTGCGCCGTGAGGCAGCTTCACTTCCGCCTTTTCCACTTCCACACCCGTGGAAGAGGTGATGGCTTCAGCGATGTCACGGGTACCGACAGAGCCGAACAGCTTGCCCTCATCACCGGCCTTGGCGGCAATGGTAACGGTAGCTTCGTTCAGCTTCTCGCCACGCTCCTGAGCGGCAGCCAGCTGCTCGGCAGCATGCTTTTCCAGCTCGGCGCGACGGGTTTCCACTTCAGCCAGATTGGCTTTGGTGGCAGGCAGAGCCTTGCCCTGAGGGATCAGGAAGTTACGGCCGTAGCCGGAACGTACGTCAACCACAGCACCCAGGTCGCCCAGGTTTTTGATAGTTTCCAGCAGGATCACTTGCATGATAGTAGTCCCCTCGGCTTAGCTGTCGTGGCTGTCAGTGTACGGCAGCAGCGCCAGGTAGCGGGCCTGCTTGATGGCAGAGGCCAGCTGACGCTGATAGCGTGCCTTGGTGCCGGTGATACGGCTGGGCACGATTTTGCCAGTTTCGGTGATGTAGGCTTTCAGGGTGTCGAGATCTTTGTAATCGATGTACTCAACACCTTCCGCGGTAAAGCGGCAGAACTTGCGGCGGCGATAAAAACGGGCCATTGGATATCTCCTGTTTAATCCTGATTGAGAGGTTCCAGCGTCTGGGCAATCAGCTGCAGTCGGTCCCGGGCGTCTCCCTTGTAACCAGCGCGGCTAAGGCATCCGGTTACCTTGATTCGCTGACCCTCTTTCAGGCCCTGGGCCTGTCGGGTCATCCCGCCCGCCAGAATCACGGCGATACGGGCCTGGACTTCACGGGGGTGGCCGTCTTCCAGCTGTCGGGAGCGATGCTCCAGCCACAGCCGTTGGCGGGGTACCCCTGCCGGTGTCAGTGCCACCTTTTCAAGGCTGGCGACGATACCGGTGAGTTCGCAGCAATTGATTTCCAAAATTAGCTGGCAGCCCCCTCCTTCTCATCGTTCTTCGCCAGCGGCGACGGCTCGGTAACAGCGTTGTCGCGACGAATCACGAGGTGACGGATTACGGCATCGTTAAAGCGGAAAGTGTTTTCCAGCTCGGCCAGGGTTTCGCCGTCACATTCGATGTTCAACATCACATAGTGGGCTTTGTGGATCTTGTTGATGGAGTAGGCCAGCTGACGGCGACCCCAATCTTCAACACGGTGGATAGTGCCTTTGCCATCGGTCACGATCGCGCTGTAACGCTCGATCATGGCGGGCACCTGCTCGCTCTGGTCCGGGTGAACCAGGAACACAACTTCGTAATGACGCATGTTAGCTCCTTACGGTTGAGACACCTCACGGTGTCAGATCAGCTTCCCCCGGGCCTGTCGGCACCGCGGTGAAGCAAGGAGGCCTGCCCTCCGGAAACCACCGGAATGCAGGAAGCGCGCGATTCTATCCCATTCGCCCCGGACAACTCAAGCCGTGTGGATTGCCAACGGTGCACAGTCCACGTATCCTCAATGAAAACAAAAATGCTACAAACGCTTACAAAAAGCGTCGTTTACCCTAAGCCTCTGATTTACAGAGGAAAACAACAACAATCGGGATACGACCATGCACTACAGAGCCCTGGCCTTTGGTCTGTGCAGCCTTAGCTTTCTGAATCCTGTTCACGCACAGGATGCCCTGCCCCCCTGCGGCAGCCCCGTGGCCGTGCCGGAAAAACCGATTCTGGAGGATTATCCGGACTATACGGACTTCCTGCTCCAGATCATGAAATACAAGCAAGCCAGCCGGGATCAGGCCGCCCATCGACAAGCATGCCCGGAAGACTACCTGCCTGAGCACACCGCCAGCACCGACCCGACCGTGATCGACGGGCCGGAAACCCTGGATAGCGCTCTGCAACGCACCCCTCGCATACCCGAGATTGATTATCAGGCACATCGCACCTGGCATGACCGCTCCACGTCTCGCAGCTTTGTCCTGTCTCCCCTGACCGCGCCAGTGCTCTCCACCGAGCGACTGCGCACTCTGCTGGGTAACGCAGGCAGTGACGAACCATTGATCCTGCCGATGACCGTGGTGGGCATGCAGCTCAAAGGCGTAAACGATGGTGGCAACGCACAAGGGCTCGAAGAGCAAACCGCATACCTCCAGCTACCTTATGAGGAACGGCAAGCTCAGATTGCCGCGTTCGTTGCAGAAAACCGGGCCCAGCTCGACGACATGTACACCGTGAATGGACTCACCGTGTATCTCAACAAGGACGATGAGATCTACCTCATTGAGGGGATCGGCTACGGGCCACTGGGGTTCTAGGGATGCTCGGGTCCGGGGTAGGTCAGGCAAGACTCCTGCTCAGTGTTCTCCTTACACTGCCCAGCTTTCTGTTTGCCTCTCCGCTGTCACAGCAACAAGCGAACATTCTCGAACGTGCAGCCGGCCCCCGCCCCGAGATTCAGCACTACGAGCGCCAGGACCAGTTTGTCACCGATCTGCTTGCCTGGCAGACCCGCAAAAACCAGCTTCAGCAACGACTGGAAAACGGTGAAAACATTTCACCTCCGCCCCCGCCCAGCCAAGATGACTGGCATCATGTCACCGGCCCCGAAGACCTCGACACCGCCATCCGCAATGCAGAGGGCTATCAGCAGCCCCGTTATCAGGAAGCACGCCGGTTTGACCGCACCACTCACCTGAGCTTCCCGCTGTCGCCATTGGAAAAGGATCAACTGGCCGAAAAAGCCTTGAGCGCAGACGCACTGCCCGAGCCCCGCCCTGATGAAGACATCCCCGAGGTCATCCTCGAAGAAAACACCCGCCTGCAACGGGAAATGGCCGCCAGCCACGCAGGCCCGGCCCTACCCTCCCTGGAACGCCAGCAGTTTGTGAGCCACTCAGAACTACGGTGAGGCAGTGAACAGTTAACAGTGAATAGTGAACAGTTGCGCGAGCAACGGCTCTGCGGTTTTAAACGCATGAGGCCGCGCCCAATGGTTGGGCGCGGCCTCATACGTTTAAACAGTCAAAACCCCAAGATCGCGACGCTGTTCACTATTCACTATTCACTATTCACTATTCACTATTCACTGTTAACTGTTAACTGTTAACTGTTCACTGCCCCCCGCCCTTCTTCTGCGCACAAACAGCAAACAACACCACCCCTGTCGCCACGGAGACATTCAGGCTTTGCACTTCGCCCGCCATGGGAATTTCCAGTAGCTGGTCGCACTTGTCTTTGGTCAGCCGTTTCAGGCCAGCCCCCTCTGCGCCCATGACCACCGCCAGGGCATCCGGGGCCTGGAAATCGAACAGGGAGGTGCTTCGTGATTCCAGCGCTGTCCCGACGACCTGGACCCCGCGCTCTTTGAGCTGGTCCAGCAAGGTCGCCAGGTTACCCACCTCATAATAAGCCAGACTCTCAGCGGCCCCCACGGCGGTACGGCACGCCACCGGCGTCAGACCCGCCGCGCCGCGACGGGGAACAATCACCGCCTGCACCCCCGCAGCATCGGCACTGCGCAGGCAGGCGCCAAGGTTATGGGGGTCGGTGACATTTTCCAGCACCAGCAAAAACGGGTTGGCCGGCTTGCCGTCCAGCCACTTCAGCAGCGCATTTTCATCTGCGGGACGACGCGGACGGGCACGCGCCACAATCCCCTGATGCTGGGGACCGGCATGCTTCTCCAGCACCTCACGGCGGGCCCGCTGGACCGCAATCCCGAAATCCCTGGCGGCCCGAATCATGGCCTCCAGCCGCGGCTCCTCGCGCTCGGCGCGGGAGTCCTGGACAAACAATTCCAGCACCGCCTCGGGGCGATGGCGCAACAGCGCCTCCACTGCGTGGAAGCCGGAATACATCAGGGGTTTCTGGGCTTTACTCATTGGAACGCCTGCACGCTACACGCACCACGCTACACGCGGTGGGAAAAGAGAAATGCAGGAGCTTGCCTGCAAGCGATTCACGCCAGCGACAGGTGGCAAATCGCTTGCAGGCAAGCTCCTGCAGAATGAAAAGCTAGCTCTTCTTGCTGCGCCGGGCCGCCTTTTTACCACGGGGCGGGCCCTTGCGCTTGGCCTTCGGCTTGGGGATATCGCCCTTGGCAAGCTTTTCCCGCTCGGAGAGCCCCTTCTTGCCGCTGCTCTGGCCGGCAGCGCCCTTACCGGACGCCTTGCTGCCGCCCTTGGGCCGCCCCTTGCGGGACGGCGTCGACGACTCCAGCTGCAGGTCGATCTTGCGGTCTTCCGTATGCACTGCCGCGACCCGCACGGTGACAGAGTCGCCCAGACTGAAGCGACGCCCGCTGCTTTCGCCATTCAGGCTCATGTTCACTTCGTCGAAGTGGTAGTAGTCGCTGTCCAGGTTGGCCACATGCACCAGCCCGTCAATATGCAGCTCGTTAAGCTGAACAAACAGGCCAAAGCTGGCCACGCCGCTGATTACCCCCTCGAAGACTTCACCGATACGCGACTCCATAAACTGGCACTTGAGCCAGGAAATCACGTCACGGGTGGCTTCATCCGCACGGCGTTCGGTCATGGAGCATTGTTCGCCGATCACCACCATGTCTTCCTGACTATAGGGCAGGATTTTCTGACGGGGAATCTCCGGCAGGCTACCAGGATTGTCCACATGGGCGGGCAGCCCCTCGGAGCGAATCAGATAACGGATTGCCCGGTGCACCAGCAGATCCGGGTAACGCCGGATCGGCGAGGTAAAGTGGGTATAGGCCTTGTAGGCCAACCCGAAGTGGCCCTTGTTCTCTGCTTCGTATTTGGCCTGGGTCATGGAGCGCAGCATCATGGTCTGGATCACGTTGCGATCCGGACGCTCCAGAATCTGTTCACGCAGCTGCTGGAACACCGCCGGTTTCGGCGCCCCTTCGGACCAGGCAATGCTCAGCCCAAGCCCCCCGAGGAACTGCTGCAACTTGCTCAGACGCTCTTCCTTGGGCGGCTCATGGTTACGGTACAGGGCAGGCACTCTGGCTTTTTCCAACAGCTTGGCGGCACAGATATTGGCGGCCAACATGGCCTCCTCAATCATGATATGTGCCACATTGCGCACCACCGGCACCATGCCTTCAATCTTGTGGTTTTCGTCGTAGATGATGCGGGTTTCTTCACTGTCGAAGTCGATGGCTCCCCGCTCTTCGCGGCGTCGGCGCAGGGCCAGGAACATCTCGTGATAGGCCCACAGCATGTCCAGGGACTCATCATCCAGACTGGCCACTGTTTCCTGAGCCAACTCGGACTCCGGGTCCTCGATCATCGCGCCCACCTTGGTGTAGGTAAGACGGTGACGCGAACGCATTACGCCCTCACGGAACACAAAACCGGACAGCCGGCCATTGGCCGAGATGGTCATGTCGCAATACAGACAGAGTCGGTCCACATGGGGATTCAGGGAGCACAGCCCGTTGGACAGCGCCTCCGGCAGCATCGGAATCACCCGATTGGGGAAGTACACCGAGTTACCGCGCTTGGCCGCTTCGTTATCCAGCGCCGAGCCCGGATACACGTAATGGCTCACATCGGCGATGGCCACAATCAGGCGCCAACCGCCACGGGGACGACGCTCCACATACACAGCGTCATCGAAGTCGCGGGCATCCTCGCCATCAATGGTCACCAGCGGCAGGTCACGCAGATCCACCCGGTTGGCCTTGGCCTTGTGGGGGACACTATCGCCAAATGCATTGGCCTGTTCTTCTACCCCGTCCGGCCATACATGGGGGATCTCGAAACGGCGCAGGGCCACTTCGATTTCCATACCCGCCTGGTCCGGGGTCGCAATGATTTCTTCCAGCCGAACCAGTACATGGTGATCACGGCTGGGGTACTGGGTAATAGTGGCACGGACATGGTCACCCGGGTTGGGCTTGATGCCGTTCTTGTCCTCGACCAGCACTTCCTTGGTGATGCGGCGGTTTTCCGGCTCCACAAAGCTGATGCCGGCTTCCCGGTAATAGCGGCCGACCACTTCGGTGGTGGCGCGCTCGGTAATTTCGACGATACGGGCTTCTTTCTTGCCGAAACGATTGACCCCGGCATCACTGACCAGCACCCGATCGCCGTCCATGACCTTTTCCATCTGGCGGGGGCCGAGGAACAGGTCACTCTGGGATTTGTCATCGGGAATCAGGAAGCCAAAGCCATCCTTGTGGCCCTGGATCTTGCCTGCAATCAGGTCCATGCGGGACACCACACCAACCTTGCCGTTGCGGTTCTGTACCAGTTGGGCATCGCGCAGCATGGCGCGAATACGGCGGTCGAGACCGACCTCACCGTCCTCGCCCACCTCCAGCAGCGCAGCGATGTCTTCGAAGGCCAGGGGCTTACCCTGGTCATTGAGTACGTCCAGGATCAGCTCACGGCTGGGCACCGGGTTTTCGTACTTTTCCGCCTCTCTTTCGGCGTGGGGGTCGCGGTAACGCTTTTTTGGGGGCATTGAGGATTTTTTCGAAAAGGGATTTGACATTCGTCCATCATATACTAGAATGCACGCGCTTTCGCGATGAACCGAACATGAAACGGTAAAAACTTTACCGGACTCATATACGGCTCAGCACGAAACGCCGAGGTGGTGAAATTGGTAGACACGCTAGCTTCAGGTGCTAGTGGGGGCAACCCCGTGGAGGTTCAAGTCCTCTCCTCGGCACCAATTTCGAAAGGGCTCCCAGACGGGGGCCCTTTTTCGTTTCTGGCCTGCCGTCACCCGTCTCCCGACATTCGATGAGGTCGCTATTGCCATGATACTGATGCGTAATCTGCTTGCCGCCTGGGTACTGGCCACCGGCCTGTTCCTGGCACCGGTTTCAGCCTGGTCTGCCAACAGCCCCGAACAAGGCGCCCGCAGCAGCGAGATCCATCCAGCCATCGCCGCCGCCGACGCCCAGCGCGAGAAGGAAGCCCGCCGCAAGCGTTATCTGCTGCTGTTCCCTGCCGCTGTGGTGGTGATCACGGTAGGCCTGATCGTCATCACCCGTCGCAAATAGTCCCCCGCCGCCGCCATCGCTGATGGCCACTGGGGCAGACGGATCAATGCGCGTGTGAGTGCGCCGGTGCCTGCATCGGTGTGCCATCGGCCTGATAGAACCCGCTCGCACCATGCTCCACAAAGCCCAAAGCAATCATGCGGCGCAGGAAGGGATCTGCTTCGTTATCCCCGACATCCGCAAAATCCGTGCTCTGCCAGGCCGACCAACGGGCAAAGGTGTCCCTCTCGGCGACCTGCTCCAGTGATACCAGCTGCCAGACCGTGTCGTTTTCGGCGATCCGGGCCGGCAGTCCTGCCGTCTCCAGCCACAGCACCCGGGCGCCTTCGGCATTCTCGAACTCACCCGCCTCGCACCCCTGCACGACCGCCACCTGATCACTGACTCGCTGATAACCATTCTCCTGCGGCACCGGCCAACCGGTTACCGCACCCCACTCTGAGGACTTGCCCAGCGCCCGCAAGTCCCCGGCGGGATACCAAATGGTGCGCTGATACTGGGGAAACACCCGCAACAGCGACACCTGATCATCCTGCTGTGACCAGGCACTGATCACGTCTCCACGCTGCCAGGCAACCTGATCATCACCACGATAAAAGTCCACGCTGTAACGCTGGGTGCCGTTATACACATCATATCGGGCATGAATCACGCTCCCCGCCGCAGGCTGAAGACATTGAGCCTGAGCCAGCGGCGAAAGCACCAGCAGCAAAGCGATCCCAATCGTTTTTTTCATTGTGACTCTCCCATTGGCCACACAACCCTGTTTCATATTAGCTCCATACAACAAGGAGGCCTCGCGGGCCTCCTGTTGCCACTGCCGGAGGGTTACTCGGGCAGCAGACCACCCGCATGGGCCATCACATGGAAGATCAGGCTTTGCTCGTTGGTCCCGGTGAGCAGGTGCGCCCCCGGACCGCGAGCCCACACTCCCACATCTTCACCCGCGTGGGTTTCAGAGCTGAGCGGCACCAGTGTTTCCTGGTGGTAACCCGGGCTCTCGGTGTTGACGGCGGCCAGATCCTTGCGACCGGCATCAATGGCAGAGCCGTACCGGGCGTCCGCATCGTGCTCATCGCCCAGCTCGGCAAAGCCCAGGCCATTGGTGTAGCCCAGCGTGGTGTAGGGCATGGAATCCGCAGCCAGGGCCGGAGTGCTTTCCGGTTCACCGCTACCGTCGTTGGTAACCACCTTGCCAAGGATCGGGTTGCCCCGGGTCGGATAGCCCGCAATCGTGAAGACATGGCTATGGTCAGCGGTGACGATGATCAGGGTGTCTTCTTCACTGGTCTTGTCCATGGCGGCCTGAATGGCGTTGGCAAACTCCACCGCATCCGTCAGGGCGCTATAGGCACTACCCGCATGGTGGCCATGGTCAATCCGGCCAGACTCTACCATCAGGAAAAAGCCGTCCTCATCCTTGGACAGGATATCGATACTTTTGCTGGTCATCTCAGACAGGGACGGTTCATCCTTGCTGTTGGCCTGACGGTCCGAGTCGTAGCTCATATGGCTGCTACTGAACAGACCCAGCACCTGGGTAGCGCTGGCGGCATCCAGCGCAGCCAGCTCGGTTCCCGTTTGCAGGTAAGAGCCTGAAGGATGCGCGGTTTTCCACTCGTCGGTCAGGTCGCGGCTGTCAGTACGCTTGCCACCGTCTGCGGTAGGCAGGAAGTGACGGCGGCCGCCCCCCATCACCACATCAATACCATCACCAATGTCGAACGACACCAGCTGATCGGCGATGTCCTTACAGCCATTGGTGGTAGCTTCTGCAGTCAGGTTATCGTCGGATTCCCAGTTACGCTCGGGGCTCTTGGAATAGGTAGCCGCCGGGGTGGCATGGGTAATACGGGCAGTGGAAATGATACCGGTGGCCTTCCCCTGATCTTCAGCCAGCTCAAGGGCGGTTACCAGCTCCTTGCCCTGACTGGAGGCACAATCAGACCGTACCGCGCCTTCCGCTACGCCAATCACCCCGGCCTTGGTTTTCACACCACTCATCATGGCCGTCATGGTGCCAGCCGAGTCCGGGGTTTGCTGGTTGGTGTTATAGGTCTTGATCAAACCGGTAAACGGCATTTTTTCGAAGCTGAGCTGATACTCTTCACCATCGAGACCCTGCATTTGTCCGGCCAGGATGCGTGCCGCCGTCACGGTGGAGATGCCCATACCGTCACCGACAAACAGAATCACGTTCTTGGCCGCACCCACCTCGTTATTGACCTGTTTCTGTGCCGCCGCGGCAACAACCGCCTCACCCTGCTCGTACCAGTCGCTGGCTACCTGTGACGCCGGGAAAGACAGCGCAGCCTCGCCGCCGACATCGCGGCCACCGTCCCCGTTTTCATCGTTATTACTGTCGCCCCCACAGCCGTAAAGCAGTGCCGAGGCGGAAATGGCCAGTGCCAGATATTTGATTTTCATTGTCTTGCTCCTTTACTCAGCAGGGGTCACGGAGGTGGCGGTGGTCATGATATGGAACACCGTGTTTTGCTCCACATTCCCCTGCACCATGTACGCGCCGGCGCCGGCGGCATGCAATGAGATATCCTCACCCGCATGGGTTTCAGAGCCCATCGGAATCAGGGCCTCCTGGTGATAGCCCGGCGCTTCGGTATCCACTGACGAGATATCATGGCGACCGCCGTTTGGCGCCATGGCATAGATGGCATCCGCATCCGTTTCTGCCCCCAGATCGGCAAAGCCAAACCCGTTGGTGTAGCCCAGCGTGGTGTAGGGCTGGCCATCTGCAGCCAGATAGGCATCAGATTCCGGCGCACCGGAACCGTCGTTGGTAACAACCTTGCCAAGAATCGGGTTGCCCTTGGTGGGGTAACCGGCGATGGTGAATACGTGGCTGTGGTCTGCCGTCACGAGAATCAGGGTATCCTCAAGGTCTACCTTGTCTTTGGCTGCCTGCACCGCATCGGCAAAGGCGACCGCATCGTGCAAAGCGTTATAGGCATTGCCGGCATGGTGACCGTGATCGATACGGCCGCTCTCGACCATCAGGAAGTAACCGTCTTCGTTCTTGCTCAGCACCTCAATCGCCGCTTCCGTCATTTCTGCCACGGTGGGCTCATCCGCACCGGTTGCCTGGCGGTCAGCGTCGTAGCTCAGATGAGAGGAAGCGAACAACCCGAGCAGCTTGTCGGTGGCCGCCAGATCCGCGCTGGCCAGCTCCGTGCCCGTCTCGATGTACAGCGCGCTCTGCTCGGTATCGGCGTAGCGGTCTTGCCAGATCTGGGTCAGATCGCGGTCGTCGGTACGCTTGCCGCCATCGGTGGTGGTCTGAAAATGACGCCGACCGCCGCCCAGCACCACATCAATGCCGTCACCATAATCGTAGGACACCAGCTGATCTGCGATATCCTTGCAGCCGTTGGTTTTGGCTTCATCCGTCAGGCCGTCGTCGGACTCCCAGTTACGCTCGGGAACACGGGCATAGGTCGCCGCTGGTGTCGCATGGGTAACACGGGCTGTGCTGACCACCCCGGTGGAGCGCCCGGCTTCTTCCATCAGATCCAGAAAGGTGTTGAGCTCATTTCCCTGAGAGGAAGCACAATCTGCGCGCATGCCCGCATCAGAAATGTTGATCATGCCGGCCTTGTTTTTCACACCACTCATCATCGCCGTCATGGTGCCGGCGGAATCCGGGGTCTGCTGATTGGTGTTATAGGTTTTGATCAGTGCGCTGTAGGGAAAGGTTTCAAAGGACAGGTAGTTCTCTTCACCCTCATCACCTGCCAGCTGCCCCTGAAGAATTCGGGCCGCTGTGAGGGTCGAAATCCCCATCCCGTCACCCACAAAAAGGATGACATTCTTCGCGGTCGCGGCCGTACGTTCCAGCTCCGCTTTTTCTTGTACATTTGATTGGCCGTCGGTGAACCAGGCACTACCGGACTGATAAGCCGGAATGGCGACATCTGCATTGGCAGCAGCACAAACGCCAGCAGCCAGCCCACTAAGGGCAAACCGCACGATACGATTAGGCATGACAAATCCCCGATTGATGAATGAACCAAGAGGGCACTATCTAATCGGGAAGTTATTGCAGTTTGATCTCAGCAAAACGGCAAAAGGATGATTTGTGAACCGGATCCGGAATAGCTCCTGATTTACACACAGAGCCACAAAAAAGGGCAGCCGAAGCTGCCCTTGTGCATCATGCGAACGGATGTCGCTTGATGATGGTTTCTACCCGGTCCGGGCCGGTGGAGATGATATCGATCGGCGCGCCGGTCACTTCCTCGATACGCTTGAGGTAAGCCTGGGCATTGGCCGGCAGGTCTTCCACTGCCTTGACGCCAAGGGTGGACTCGCTCCAGCCTGGCAGACTTTCGTACACCGGCTTCACTTCTTCATAGCTGTCCGCATCCCAGGCACACTCCAGGGAGTTGCCTTCCGCATCCTGGTAACCGATACAGATATTCACTTCTTCCAGTCCGTCCAGCACATCCAGCTTGGTCAGGCACAGACCGGAAATGGAGTTGATCTGGATAGAGCGCTTCAGGGCCACCGCATCGAACCAGCCACAACGACGGGCACGGCCCGTGGTGGAACCGAACTCGTGGCCTTTCTCGGCCAGGTAGCGGCCATTCTCGTCGAACAGCTCGGTGGGGAACGGGCCGCTGCCCACACGGGTGGTGTAGGCCTTGGTGATACCCAGCACGTAATCCAGATACAGCGGGCCCACGCCGGAGCCGGTAGCGGTCCCCCCAGCGGTGGTGTTGGAGCTGGTCACGTACGGGTAGGTACCGTGATCGATATCCAACAGAGTGCCTTGGGCCCCTTCGAACATGATGTTCTCGCCCTGCTCACGAGCGTGATGCAGCACGGAGGTCACATCGGTCACCATGCCGCGCACGTCTTCACCCAGCTTGAGGGTTTCATCCAGGGTTTTCTGGAAGTCCACCGGCTCGGCGTTGTAGTAATTGCGCAGCACGAAGTTGTGGTAATCCATCACTTCGCCAAGCTTGGCCGCGAAACGCTCCCGGTGATAGATGTCACCCAGACGCAGACCGCGACGGGCGACCTTGTCTTCATAGGCCGGACCAATACCGCGGCCAGTGGTGCCGATCTTCTTGTTGCCCCGGGCCGCTTCACGGGCCTGATCCAGTGCCACGTGCACAGGCAGAATCAACGGGCAGGATGCCGACAGACGCAGACGCTCACGTACCGGGACGCCGTTTTCTTCCAGGCCGCCGATTTCCTTCAGCAGAGCATCCAGCGCCAGCACCACGCCATTGCCGATGAGGCACTGAACATCTTCACGCAGGATGCCGGAGGGGATCAGGTGCAGGACGGTTTTCTTGCCGTCGATCACCAGGGTATGGCCGGCATTGTGGCCGCCCTGAAAACGGGCCACCAGCGACGCCTGATCGGTGAGCAGATCCACGATCTTGCCTTTGCCTTCATCACCCCACTGGGTGCCCAGAATGACTACGTTCTTACCCATGATTGCTAGCTGCCTGTTGAGTTAACGCTTGCACGCGGCGCGCTTGGCACACGACACGCTTTACCGTAGACAGAGGACAGGCCGAAGCCCATCTCCGCCACCATCACAACGGCGGAGATGGGCTGTCGCCCATTTCCGCCCTACGAATTCTATAAATCCTGGATGACCCAGCCGTTGTCGCCCTGTACCAGCCTGCGCTGACAGCCCAACAGCTGGGCATCATTGTCTGCGCCCGGTAACGCCAGCACGACCCGCTCGCCCTGATCACGCAACGCGGCCACGGCGGCGGCGAAATCCGCATCCTGCAAAGAGCCTTCGGCGAGAATGCCATTATCGCCCGCAGCCACCGTGCGAGCCGACAGCATTTTCAGGTCGGCACTGAAACCCGTCGCGGGGCGGGCACGGCCAAATACCTCACCAATGTGGTCATAGCGACCCCCCTTGGCCACCGGCTCACTTTCGCCGGGCAGGTATGCCGCAAAGACACAACCGGTGTGGTAGTGATAACCCCGCAGCTCACCCAGATCCAGATGCAGAGTAACGCCACGCTGGCTCAGCACCGAGACCAGCGTATCCAGTTCATCCAGGGCTGCCAGCGCTGCAGGGAAATCCTGAAATATCTCCCGTGCCTCGCCCAGTACCGCCGCATCACCCGCCAGCCATGGCAAGGCTGCAAGCGCCTTGCTGGCGGCGTCCGGCAGGCCGCTGTCGGCCAGGAAAGTCTCCAGTTCGACCCGCGCCTTGCGGACCAGAATATCTTCCAGCTGGGCCTGCTGCGCGTCACTCAGGGAGCAATCCGCCAGCAGGCCACTGAACAGGCCCACATGGCCCAGATCCAGCACGACCTCGTTGTCGACCCCTGCCAGCCGCAGGGTTTCCAGCAACAGGGAAATGACTTCCAGATCGCTGTCCACGCCGGAATGGCCGAACAGTTCAACGCCGATCTGGTACGGCAGGCGGGTACCACCGGCCACGGCAGGACGGGTACGCAGGGCACTGGAGCAATAGCACAACCGTGTGGGCGCATTACGGCGCAGGCTGTGAGCGTCCATCCGCGCCACTTGCGGGGTAATGTCGGCACGCACCCCCATCAAACGCCCGGTGAGCTGATCGGTGATCTTGAAGGTTTCCCGCTCCAGATCCCGGCCAGCCCCATTCAACAGGGATTCCAGAAATTCGATCAGTGGCGGGAAGACCAGTTCGTAACCCCAGCGCTGGTACAGATCCAGGGTACCGCGCCGCAGTTGCTCAATCGCCCGGGCGCGGCCCGGCAAGACTTCTTCCACCCCATCGGGGAGTAGCCACTGTGCTTGCTGATTCATTTCATCACCACCAGAAGGACGGCACCCAACACCATGAGCACCAGCCCCAGTATTCTGAGGGACTGCCCGGGCATCCGCGCCAGCTGAAGCGCGGCCTGACGAGCCCGATCGGGCGCCAAGAAGAGCGGAATGCCCTCGATTACCAGCACCAGGCACAGGGCCTTTATCACTATGCTGAAATCCATGATTCCTGCCAGACAGCCACAAAAAAACCGAACCCTCGGGCTCGGTTGCCGCATTCTATCACGGTCTTACGGTATCAGGTAGGTTGAAGCGGGTGCCCCGGATCAGGGACTAACCCGCACATCGTAGACCACCGAACCCTGATTGCCAGGCTGCAGCTGGCCGCTGAACAACCATTGCAGCGCGCCCTCATAGCCAGCGGCATTGGGGCCATCCGGGGTGGTCAGGTTGCAACCGCTGAGATCCGCCGGCAATGGCGCAGGACAGACGGCCGCCTGGCTCAGACTGCTGAACGCAGGTGTGCTGTCATTGATCGTCACCTCGGTCAGCGGCCGCACCCCTTGATTGGAGAAGGTCAGCCGGTAACGCAGCACATCCCCCGGGGAAGCCTGATTGGCGGTCCCGTCCTGGCTGTCCACATCGTCGGCCGTGCCGGCCAGACCATCCGGACCGATGTTTCGCACGGTCTTGTCCAGAATCAGCTTGCCTGCCGTCAGGCGAGTGGTATCTAGCACCTGGACTGTGGACTGCAGTGCTGTGCCTGCAAAAGTCTGGGTGGCGATCAGCGGACGACTGTGCAGTGCCTCAAGGGGCGCATCGGCAGGGGCAAACACCTTGACCAGCAGACACAGGCTGTCTCCTGCCTGCACCGCCACTCCGCTAACCGGTAGCGCCTCGTCTGCAGCAGACAGTTCGCCATCACAATCCGCATCACGGAACAGGGTATCGGTCCAGGCCGGGCTCGCAGGGACGGTTTGGGCTGCACCGAGGCTGAAATCCACCGAACCGGCAGTGCGTGCCGTAAAGCGATGGCTGTAGAGCAGACTGTTACCGGCATCCACCACGCCCTGACGATCCGGTTCCAGCACCGGCAACCCGGCATCACCAAACAGGATATTGTCCCAATCCACCCCGCTGGGCTGCACCTGCAACAACATTACATCATCATCCGCAGCACTGGTGTTGATGCTGGCTCCGCCATCGCCGGGATTCTCGCTGATGGAACGAAACCCGTTGGCTGTTTGCACGACCAGACACGCATTCTTGCCCACATCCGCCAGCACCGGGACCAAACGCCAGCCCCCGTCCCCGTCGGTAAGGGTTTCAGCCAGAACCGTGTCGGAGTCTTCACACACACCGTTATTGTCGGCATCGTGATACAACACCACCCGCTGGTTGGCGATACCGGGTTCGTTACCGGCCTTGATGCCATCGTGGGCGGTGGCGCCGTCACCATTATCCTCGTACACCCAGCCCGACAAAATCCCCCCGGTATTGCCGGAAGAAATGGTCACCAGGTAATCCTCCACCTCACCATCGAACACAACCTGGCCACCCGCCGGCACGTCCGGGGTGCTGGACAGTCGGAAGCGGGAATAGGTGTTGCCGATAAAGGCGCCCGGCGGAACAAACAGGTTCAGCTCGATCACCCCCGGACTGCTATTGGCGTCCTGGGCATCATTATCACGAACGTTCAGGGCGATCTGTTCACTGGCATCGTCAAAGTCATTATCCCGGTTCCAATCGATCCAGCCCTGAACATAATTTTCACCAACCACATCTTCGGTAAGGGTTACCGTGATCGTGGCGCCCGCACCAGGAATCAGCGGCGGGAAGCTGACCCCGTCTTCTTCCGGGCCATCGGCATCCGCGTTGGCAGAGTTCTGGTCTGCATCTTCGGGATCAGGACCAATCTCCCCCAGATAGGGCGTCGCCGGCTGCAAGGTCGCCACCGTCAGGGTATTAACATCCGTATCAGAGGTGGGTTTGCTCCCACCGGTCGCATCTCGACGTGACACATGGCCGCCGCTTTGCGGGTAACCACCCGCGATATCACCATGGTCTACCTGCAGGAAAACGCCAAAACCCACAGCCTGAACCCCCGAGCCATCCACGATGTGTGAGGTCTGGGTCGCATCTTCAGTCAAGGCGAGCAGAGTACCCGTACCTGGCGCCACCCCTGTAGTCAGCACCAGGCGGCGGGCACCATTTTCAAAACGGGCCTGAAGGTCCGACAGCGGAGCGATCGAGAAAATCTCCCAGGGCTCACCGTCGGTTTCCCAGGTCAGGCTTTCATTTTCATCTGTATCTTCCACGTCAGCAGCAATGATATCTGCCGGCACCCTCTGGCCATTGAGATAGACTTCCCAGCCAATATCGAAGTTAGGCTCTGCCCCATTGGTATTGGCAAGACCTACCGGATTAACCCCCTGGTACAGATCATCAAAACGGTCGCCCGACCAGTTACCGCTGTTATAGATGTTCAGCTGACTGGTAATGTTGTCTACGGTTGCACGGATTTCCACCGGCCCGAATACCCAGGTCTTGCGAACCAGCTCACCAGGCTGGTAATTGTTTTTACTGCCACAGTTCCAGTCCAGCCAGTAGACCGCCTCGCGGTACCCCCCCGTACCGCCACTGGCAATCCCGCCACCCGTCGCATCGGAACCTTGCGGACAGAACACCACTTCACGGGTATTGATCAAATAGTCTTCGACTTCGCCGTCATCAGCGCCATCGCCCGCATTCAGATCTTCCGTGGTCGACCAGCGGAAACGTGCAATCACATCATTGGCGTTTTCCGCCTCGGCTGAGGGTGGCACCAGTACTTCGATAATGCCGTCACCATCCGAGTCCTGCAGGTTAGTCGCTACCTGTTCATCAGCATCATCAAAATCCCCGTCGCGGTTCCAGTCGATCCAGGCCTGCAGATAACCGTCATCGCCATGGACCTCAACCTGAATCGGATCAACCCCCGGCACATTGGCCGGAAACGTGACACCATCATCAAAGGTATCGGCGTTGGCGGAGGCGTTGTCGTAGCCGGTGATATCTTCAGAAATACCATCACCAAGACGCACGCCATCAACGATAATGTGCGACGGGCTTCCATAACTGGCAGGCGCATCGGCGTAGTCCACCAGAACCTGTTCCGGGGCATCAATAACACACACTTTCTGGAGATTATTGGATCCCCCCGTTGAGGCAGCCCAACCAAAGAAGACATTCGGGTCCCCAGCAAAATCTTCATTGGTGAAGTCGCGGTTAACCACCGCGACCAGCGACCCATCAAAACGGTATTGCAGCTGATTGGAAACCGGATTCCAGTCCAGAGACACCGTATGCCAGCCGCCATCTTCAATGTTTCCAAGGTCGACAACGGAACTGAGCAGACTACCGCCCCCTGAACTATCGGTATAATTCACCGGGTCGTAAATTACCGTATGGTCATTGGCAATATCGCCGTAACCTGAACCGTTGTTGTAGGTATCGAACTCAACGGCAACGGCAGGATCGAGCCCACCGACCCCCAGCGCGCCACCGAATATACCTGTAGCGCTACTTCCATCCGGATCGCGCTGAAAGGCAAACGCAATACCATCAGCACCATCTGCATTCTTGGTGCCCAGATAGATGGAAAATTCCACCGTAAACGGAGACAACAGACTGATACGATTCTGCGACCAGGCGGAACCCGCCTGATTCCCCGTCGCTTGAGTCAGCGTGATCTCATTTGTCACACCATTACGAGAGGCGGTTCCGCTTAAGGAAAGATCCCCACTAATCTCGGCATTACAGGTCTGCTGAGCCACCGTTAAGCGGTAGTCTTCCACCTCCCCGTCATTGGCATTCGAGCCAACCCCCGGATTGGTGTTTCTGGTAAATTTGAATCGGGAGTAGGTCTGACCTGCTGATACCGTTGAAGGGACATTAATCGTCACCGGCGTGGAGGTAATAAAACTGCTGGAGTTATTTCCGGTTGTCGTTTCCCCATTATTGGTAACCTGACGATTGGTGATGACCCGCTCCCCGCTATCGTTGAAGTCACCATCGCGGTTCCAGTCGATCCAGGCGTTTAGATAACCACTTCCAAAGGTCGTGATGGAAAGCTCACTTTGCTGCCCAGGAAACACCGACGCATCGCTCAAGGTCGAGCCATTGAGCAAAACGCCATCTTCATCGTCGTACTCAGTCGGCGAGCCACCACTGCCGTCATTATCATCCCCGGTCGCAGCGGATGAAGCCTGATTGGCGGCATCATGATCTGGCACCAACCCACGCCCCAGACCTAGTGACGTGGACACATTCTGGCGCCCCGCCCCGTAACTGGCAGGGGCATCGCCATAATCCAGGTTGCCGTCAACAACATCTTCAAAGTCGTTGATCCTGAATGACAGATAAGATACCCGCCGTGCAGTACTCGTATTGGCCTCGTTTCCATAGGCGTTGTTGTTTTGCACCCTGACGGTGGCGGTGGATGTTTCCGCGAACACCACACTGGCCCGACACTCCGGTTGGGCATTGGTTGCGCCATCATCACAGTTGTCATCACGGCCACGGATGCGGGTGTTATAGCTTCCGGTTCCCGTCGTGGTGACGGTTGTCTGGGTATTGGTAGAGACATATGACCGGGTTGTCGGCCCGGTGGTAAAGTACATGTCATCCGTGTCTGTCTGGGTGTTATCACTGCTGCGGTCCAGATCGAAACCGGTCACCACCATGCGATCCACCGTTACCGGCGTGGTACTCCCCTGAGCGACCAGGGTGAGACGCAGATCCGCATAGGCGATGTTCTCGCCACTGTCCTTGTCTCGCAAGCTTACAAACAGCACACCGCTGTCCACACCCACACACTGGAAGGACCCCGCTTGCTCGTTATCTTCCTGGATGACTTCCACCAGCAGGTCCAACGCCTGACCGCTGTAGATGGTATTGGTCCCGAAGCGGTAGGTGGCAAGGGCGCAGTCGCTGCCGCTGATTACCGTTCGCGTTCCGCTCAGCCCAACACTGACGGCATAAGCAGGAGCACTCACCAGGCAGATCCCAACCACCAGCGCCAGAATCAGCATCTGTATTGCCAGCAGTCTCGTCACCAGCTTGCCTTTGTTTTTTTTGGGGCCTTTGGTTGTCATGATTACTCTACCCTCAGACCGAAGATCAGCACCGCCTGCTGACCGGCTCTCAGCTCACCGATATTGACCGATACATCCCCGGTCGCAGCGTCTCCCGGCGCCACAACATCCGGGACACAATCCCCCGCCGGCGAAGAACAGCGTGTCGCCGCGGCCAGCATGCTGGTATAGGGCTGGGTACGATCATTGATGGTCACCTCATACATGCTTTGTGAGCCGCTATTGGTCGCGGTCAGCCTGTAGATGACGCATTGCTCCCCCGGCGTGGCCTGAAACGAGGTGTAAACGAAGCAACCATCCGCCGTACAACTCCCTGGGCCATCTGGCACTCCATCGCAGTTGCCATCCAGAGCCTGTTCTTTGGTAATGGCAACATCCGTGTTGTTGACGGTAGTGGTGTCCGTGGCCTGATCAGAAACGGTTTGTGCAGCGCCCTCAGCAGTAACGGTGAGGGTTTTGATATTGACCGTACCGAACGCAGCGTTGGCAGGAGCAAACAAACGGGCAAACACCGAGATGCTTTCTCCAACACTGAGCACGCCGTCACTTCCCGCTGTCTGCAACGGGCTCCCCTCAATAATTAAAGCGTCATCTGGATCCCACTGGCCATTGTCATTGGAGTCCTCATACAAGGTCACTGACCAACCATTATCTGCCGCCGCCGCGGGCGTTGCCGCCAACAAGACATTGGACAGGTCTACGTTACCGGTATTGGTCAACTGGTGACTGTAAGTGGTGCTTGCGCCCGGTGCGACCTGCCCTACCTGATCCGGTTGCAGCGATATCGCCGGGCCTGCCACAACTGTGACCGCATCATGTTTGATATCGCTGACGCCACTGGTGGGCGACAACGCACGCAGATATAAAGACACAGACTGGTTACCCGATTCGCTCTCAGGCACCTTCACCTGAACACACATCAGCCTCTGCCCACCCGCCGGAACAAGACCAGAGTTGGTCAGTGCTGTACCGAGGCTGCTGCAATCGCCACCGCCACCATCACGATGCCAGGTCACCTGCCATTGCGCAGGGAGCTGTCCTGCCACAAAGTTAGTCGTGCTCACCTGCAGGTCATATGTATCCTGACGGGCACCTGTGTTGTTGATATACACCACAAAAGCACCATGACTACCCGGCGCAATAGACAGGGTTCGCACCGGTGTTGCTTCCGGTCCCGCCCCCTCACCCGGTGCGCTGCCATTCACCGGTTGATCGTTGGTCAGGTCCACACTATTAGTAGTAATGGCCAGCAAGATATCGCTGACCGCATTGCTCACCGAGGTATCGCTGACAGAACGCGCGATCTTGGTCACGGTAAACGGGCCACCCAGGGCATCCGGTGGCAGAGTTGCCCGCAGCACCACTTTAACCCCACAGGCGCCATTGAGTGTGTCGGTCACAAACCTTGCGGGACACTGCCCGGACGTATCCGGACGGGGAATTGGACCGGTATCACTGACACCATTGCCATCAGTGTCCACCAACGGGGTAGCACCGTCTGCCTTGTAGAGCTGGAAGACAGAATTCGCCGGGAAAGGCGTGGCCAGCGCGTTGCCCTGACGGTCGTTTGCGCTGTCCACCAGAATATCAAAGCTGTCTTCGCCGTCGCCGGTATTCCAGATGATATTGTCGAATGCGACGGTTCCCCCCTGGCCTACCGCCGCGACCTCAACCCGGTTGCCGGTGTCAGAAATATCATCACTGCCGGTGACACTGTCAGAGGTGTCGTTGTTCGCGACTACCGCAGGCAGGAGCGCGCGCCCTATCACCCGGTAACTGACGGAATTGGTACTGAAAGGTGAAGGCGAGCCGAACACGGTATCGCCGGCCTGGTTCGCATAGCGAAAACGTGCCGTATTCCGCACCCGGTCGCCTGCGGTGATACCACTGTCGATCATGACATCAAAGGTCAGGATGCCGATACCACCCGGTGGCAACTGCTGCACCTCGGCACGGACTCGGTCATGACAATCCGGATTCGTGGCATCCTCATCGTAAGCGCAGTAATCGATCAGATCGGGAGCACTGCCCTGGCTACCATCTTCACCATCATCGGTCAGCACAGTGCTGCCCGTCTGACTCCAGCGGGCAGAACCCGCCACGTAAGTCATGCCTCCGACCACGCCGTCCACCGTCACGGTGGGAAGAATATCCTCAATAACGATATCCGTTGCAGTCTGGTCAGACGCATTGCGATATTCCAACGTCACCGTAATCGGGCCAGCAGGCGATCGCCCCTCCCGTTCGCTCAGGGATTTTGCCACTTCAATGACCGGGCCGTTAACGACATCCGCTTCATCCGTGTTGGTGGCAACAATGGCATTGTCCTCATTGCTGCTGGCCAACAATCGCATGGAAGGCTGCTGGCCAGCCACTACGGCATTGGACAATTCCGCCTCAATCACCAGCGAGAAGGTTTCATCGGCAATCAGCGTTCGTGTCAATGAATCCCAACAGGCGTCAGAATCAGATTGATTAAACAGGGCGCCACCCACATCGGGCTGACCGTCACCATCTTCATCCCGGTACACCGTCCAGGCAGCAAAGTCGTTACTGATATTGTCGAGACAGAATTGATATTGGTCCGGGCCATTACCGGTATTGGTGAGCACATGGGAAAAGTAGACATAGCCACCCGGCACCGCCGGTTTACCCTGATCGCTGACCAGCTCAAGGCCCGGCACATTGCGAATCACGGTTTGCACAAGGTTAGAGGTAACACGCTGCGCCTCAGCTTGTTCGGTACATCCTTCATCAAGACAGGCACGGTAACTGGCCGATGCCTGGTTCTTGATCAGGGTGCCCGCTGCTGGCGTGGCCGCATGAGCAAAAGCTCCGGCCAGCACCAAACAAACAAGCAGAAAACGTTGCAGCATTTTCACCTCGGACCTCCTGTCACTTTACCGGAGCCGGCGCAACAAACTCATCGCCGCCGCTGTTGGCAAAATCCGCACGCATGACCAGCGGACGCCCTGTTGCATCCAGCGGCATCAATTCCACACGACGATTAATGACTCGCTCGTCGGTGGTACTGCCAGATAACAACGGCGCCCCTTCACCAAGATAGGTGGCCTTGATTCGGCTGCCACTGATGCCTGCCGCTTTCAGGTAAGCCACTACACTGTTCATTCTTTTTTTCGAAAGGATCTGGTTAAGATCATCATTGCCTTTCTGGTCGGTGTAGGCCTGCACACTGATTTGCAAGGCGTCGTAGCGCTGAAGAACGGCGACATTGCTATCCAGTCGCGCTTTCTCACTGTCTTTCAGGTCATCCATATCGAACCCGAAATACACCGCCGGCTCCCACTCCTGACTCTCGGTGGCGCCCGCCGCTACCAGCCCATTACCTGTGGTCGCAATGCCGGTCACCATTACCATCCCGGTGTTGGTCACACGAGCCTCAACCGGACACAGCTCATCATACTGAGCGTACAGGGATTCGGTGGTGGCACAACCGCCCAGGCCCGCCAACAACAATCCCGCTATGAACCCTTTCAACCTGTTCATCGCGCATCTCCCATATAACTGCGTTGGCCTGCAGCCTTGCTGCCCAGCCAGCCCAGATCGTCTTCGTCAAACTTGTATTCCAGGCCCACATACACGCCTTCTGCGTTGTAGCCTTCCGGGTCCAGGTCAGCATCGCGGAAGCCCTGGAAGTTATAACCAACACCCATGCGCAGATTGCGACGAATCAGGGCGTTGACGGTAAAACCGTAACTGTAGCGGCGCTCATCAACACCATCGGTGGTGATCGCCCCCGCATGCAGATCGAGATCAAAACGGCGGGTCATGTCCCAGATGATGCGGCCATCAGCCACATAGGCATCCGTGTGCACATTCAGCGCGCCCAGTTCCGTCTCCTGCCACTTGCCACCAACACGACCAGAGAAGATCCAGTCATCGTGAGGCTGGAAGTTATGGTGCGTAGAGAACAGGTGCACAGTGCGATCAGAGCCGGCAGCACCACCCCACTCTTCTTTCCACTTGTACATGAACAGCATGTGGTGACGGTTGTCACGACGCGGGCGACGGGCCAGTCCCAGAGTCACAATGTTATCGCCCTCTTTGGGGTCAGCATCAAAGTACTGAAGGCGCAAATCATCCCGAACAACACCGGACCAATCCGTATTCAGTCGCCAGATATTGGCTGCACTCAAACCATAATACTCACGGTCATCACCAAACCGGGTTTCTACACGGGCAAGGGTGCGACGGTTCTGGTTGCGGCGATCTTCTGCACCGATAGAAAGCGCAGTGGAGTCCTGGCTGTTGCTGCCTTCCAGTGTCTGGATCCATTCAAAGGTCGGGGTGACCGTCAGTCCAGGCTCAATCTCGATGTTGGATTTAACACCGTTAGCCGCCGCCACATCTTCACCACTCACTGCACCACGCAAACGGTATTCAGAGTAGACATCCGTATTGCGTGTAACAGCAGAACGGACCCCGGTGGTAAATTGCTGCGTCTCTACATCATCATCCAGCGTATTGATGCCATTCAGGCTGTTGATGATTTCGTAACGGCTATACAGGCTGGTTTTCTCGGTCAGCTGCATGTCTGCATCCGCTGCGATACGACGGCGTCCCGGATCCTGGAAGGCCTGCTCGTATTCACCACCAATCTGGAAAGGCTTGCCCAGCAGCGTAAAACCACGATCCGCACCGAGGATATAGGTCCCGAAACGCTCGGTATCCTGCGCGTCTTTCTGTTCAATACCCCGCACCCCGCCTCGCAACGCGGTCGCACCGATCCGCTTTTCAGCGATAGCGCCCAGGCTATTCTGTTCATCTGATGCATCCAGTTGCTTGGAGCGAATACCTTCAATTTCTACAGAGAAATCGTTGGTAATCATCTGCTCATGCCCCAGTCGCATTTCTTCACGGGCTTCGCTAATGCCTGCCGCAGGGTTATCAAACCCGCTTTCAGCACGGGCCCAGCGCAACTCGGTGCGCGAACCATCGACCCACAGACGCTCACCATTAACGCTGTAGGCGCGACCCTCCGGCGAACCATCTTCATGCTCCATGGTACCGGTGGAAACATTCACCCGCGTATTTTCATCCACCTTGTACTGTGCTGACACACTGGTGAGATCATAACCGTCGGTATCGTGATCATCCTGGGTACGGCTTACACCAACTTGCAATTGGTCTGTCAGATCGTAGTTGAGGCGGGCCCCCAACACCGTGTACTCCTCAGCCTCACCTTCCACGTTGTAGTTAACGCGCACGTACACCGGATTCAGGTTTTCATCACGCGTTGGAATGACATCATGGAAGCGGATATCGCCGGTGAAGTAGTTCACCGAATAATCCACGTACCGGGTCAGTGGCGTCGTCTCAATCACCAGCCCGGGGTTGTTTCGGTCACGCACGATGATTTCCACGGTTTCACTGTCACGAGCAGGGTTATTGCTCAACGTGAAAAGCAGTGCCGTACCGTTGCCGGGAATTTCTTCGGTGACCTGTTCCATTTCCGGACGGGCAGCAAACAGCTGGAAACGTGCACGGCCGTTGTCATAGATGCCATTCAGGCCGGTCAAAGTACGCTGCGTACGACCCAGGTCGTAGAATTCATAGCCCGGATCCGTAAGGTAATCCCCCCACATCAGGCTGCTTCGGTCTTTTTCGATTTTGGCGTACAGCTTGCTGCGGCTGCGTGCATCGTAACCCCGCACAGAGGCATCACCCGGGATCGGATAGTAATCCGCAGGATTCAAGTCACGACGTACTTCGTCTTCGGTATCCAGATCCTTGTCGGTATCGTAGGCCAGCGTCAGGTGAGCATCGCCACGCACCTGTCCCTTCATGAATACCGCGGCACGGCCATCAACACCGTCGTCAAACTCATCCGCCACATCCGCAGGCGCATTGCCGTTGTCACGCAATCCACCTGCGCGGCTTTGCACCTGCAGAAAACCGGTGGCCAGCAAGGGACGCAGCGGCGCAATCTGCTCAATCTGGATGCTGTCACTGAAGCGGTCAAGGCTTGCGCGGATACGCACCGGCCCGGTGTATTCGGTGCTGCGTAAATGTACCAGTGCGCGACCATCGACCAGCTTCACCTGATGCCCGGGGGTATCGCTCTGCAGGTCGTCTTCCAGCCACCGACCACGATCGGTTTCCACAGTAACGAAGTGATTGCCAACCGCCGGATTGCCCGCAGCATCGTTGAGTCGAATCCGAATGCCCAGAGTGGAGCGACCTCCATCGGCTGGCAGGGTGTCGGCTTCCGATTCAACCGTAATGGAGGTCGGTGCAGCCGGACGGATGAACTTGCCTTCTGCCATCACCCGGGTGTTACCGAACATGTCTTTAGTGGTCACGGTGAGGGTGTTTTCGCCTTCGGCGAGCTGCACCCCGTACCAGGTAGCTACCTGTGCCCGTTCGCGCTTGTTCACAACCTGCTCGCCCAACTGGGTTTTCGCCACAGGTTTGCCGTTCACGTTCAAGATCGGATCGACCCCGGCACGCACCACCACCTGGAAACGACCATCACGGCTCACTTGTCCACGTGGCCACAACCAGGCACCCTGCTCAGCTTGCTCACGGGTAATGGTGGCAGCCGCTTCCTTGGTCTCCACCATGGCCGCTTCAGGGGTCTGCTCATCAACCAGCCGGGTCGTCCCGGTTTCCGCGCCGCTGACACGAGAAACCTGGTCCCAGGCTTCGTTGAGTGAATCATCCCCCGTTTGGGTGTACACACCACTGCCCAGGTCACCGCTACCATCTGCCTGGCGAATGATCGGGTTGGTGGTCTGCTGGCGCAGCGGATCAAAACGGGCGGCTTCATCCAGCATCCAGTCACCGTTCATGGACGCATTGCGCTGCTTGAGCTGTTCTGCCAGCGCCTCAGCCTGGTCCCCAACAGGGCAAGATGCGGCAAAGTCCGCACGATGGTATTCACCGGAACGCAGATCCACAAAACGGCTTTCCGGATCCGCCGCATGACGATTATCAATCGGCTTGAGCTTGACCCCGGCTGGCAGTGTCAGCGGGTCAATCTTGATGGTGTGCAGCCCAGGCTCCAGACCATAAATGCTGTACTGGCCGTTCTCGTCGGTGATAACCCAGGTGCCATCCTGCATGTACAGCTTGACGCCCCCGATGGGCCACTCACCGTCGTTCTGCAGGTTATTACAATCCGCATCCACATAGACCTTACCGAACAGCATGGCCTTGTCAGAAAGCACGCCTTCGTTACGGATTTTCACTTCGACCTGGTCTTCATTGGAGCGGTAGGTTGAACCGGAAAGCGTATTTGCCTGAGCCGTCGCCCGGTTAATACCGTTGCTGTCGACGGCACCCGCACTAAGGCGCAATCCGTAATGCAGTGTGATGGTATTGCCCGGCTGCAACGGCAGTGCATCCACATTGCCACTGGCCAACAAACGTTCAATCCGGAATGTCAGCTGGGGGCCCGGACGACCCTCGGGCTCAGGCATTTCCACCCGATTTCCATTGACCTCCAGCCAGGCGCTGTCATTGATGTAGCGGAAGCCGTAAGGCAGCGAATCGAACACCCGGCCGGCATACAGTTCACCGGTATGGTTATTAGTGATATCGATGCTGTATGACACAACATCACCCACTGCTGCACTGTCTGTTTCAGAGCGCTTGTCGATGACCAGAATGCCGGCATTTAGGCTGGCACTCGGATCCACCGGAATATTCACAAACACATTGGCGGTTCCCAGCAGGAAGGAACCATTGTTGCTTCCTGCCACACGGGCAGCCTTGCGCCCCACCGGTGCCTGGTAGCCTTCAATACCGTAGGAACTGTCATTCACATCGGAATAAAAGGCGCCCGCTGCCGCAGGCGCAACTTCCGACGGGAAGGTGTAACCCGCAGGCGGGATCACGTCCAGATAGTAGCAGTGTCCCGGGGTTGCATAGGGGTACTGGTAATCCCCAAGTTTGGTTGTGTTGTCGGCATTGGTCGTATTGGTGTTTTCACCATCCAGCGACTCGCCGGTGTAGGGATCCGTACCGACCTCGTAATCGCTCTCGGCGAGGTCCGCACAGGAACCCGCACCACTGGCTGACAGGGTTTGCCGTGACTGATACAGAATGACACTGGCTCCTCCCACCGGATTGCCGTTGGTGGAATCAAATACGGTGCCGGCGGGATCTACAGCTGCGATATCACTCACAACTTCATAGTTTTCGATATTCCCGCCTGCGCCATATACCGGAAGCGTATAGCGCGCCGTCAGCGTATCTCGCTGGGTGCTGTTCAGTACACAGGCGTTGGTCAATGCATCAAGCGTCGTCGTATCGCTGTCGTACTGGCGCACATCCTGCTGACTGGCATAGGAGGGGCAAAGCCGATTATTGCCTCTTTCTTCCTCACTGAGCACAATCGGGAAAATGCTGCGAAACTCACCACTGTTGGCGCCGGTTTCGATCATCACCACCCTGACCGAATCCCCCGTCAAACGTGATTCAACGGTAACGATGATCAGCTGCTGACCATTGGGCGTCTGTTGCAGAAAATCGCGCTGGGTTTGCGATTGATTAAGCTGCGATGCAGTCAGACGGATATACACCCCATCGTGCAGCACGTCATGACTGGCCTCAGGGAGCAAACGATAAATATCTGCGGCCTCGAAATCGCCATCATTACCAAGGTCCGGAGTGCGTTCTCCACGAACAACCGCTGGCGTCGGCCGCTCAAACAGGATGGCCGGTCTGACAGCCCCCCCCATCGTGTTACAGACAGTATTACTCTCAAAGTCCGCAAGGCCATCGCCATCAACGTCCACGTGGGCGGTATTGAAAATACGGGTGCCTGCAGTGGTGCCTGAGGCCACAGAGACACCGAAGGTGTAACCGCCGCTCTCGTTTCTTTCAAGGGTATCTGCCGGCATCAGCATGGCAAACCGATCTACTGGCTCACGGGTATCCCACTGTGCATAGCTGATCCACTGATCTTCCGCATCGCCCGCACGGTGCACCACCGGAAAGGACTGAACCGGAGACACATTGGTCACACTGGATGGGCGCAAGGAGACATTGCCAGGAATTTCATCCTCAACCAGCACCCCTTCATAGGGAGCACCATTCACCAACACCGTGCGCGCCTGGGGAGCCGCACTGCCGTTATTGGTGAAGCTGATCCGGTAGTCGAGATTCTGACCCGCCTGAAGAGGCGCTTCACAGCTCTGGCTAGCCGATTTGGTGATATTCAGGAAGGCTCCCCGGGAAACAGTAATCACATCCTGACGAACATCAGTGATCGCCGAATCCTCAAGAGAGGTAGCACTCACCTCAAGACGCAATTCATCGTCCGGGTTTTGTCCAGCCGGAACACTGCCGGTAACAACCAGAGCAACACTTTCACCCGGTTTTAGTTCAGCGGTTTCAAGCAGTTCTGGCTCGCCAGCATCCGCCTGACCATTGCCATTTACATCCAGGTATACGACAGGATTAATCAGATCCCCATTGTCACCTGTCAGATTGTTCACGGTGATAGAGAAGCGATCAGCCACGTTGCCATTATTACTGATGACATGGGGCAGATTGACCGGCTGCCCCGCCGCTACAGTGGCTTGATTATCGGTATCCAGAGTGACTGCCCGCCACGGCGCCACCACCACCTGGGACAGGTTGGAGCGCATGACAATGACTTCGCCATTGATCGGGTCGAAATAGCTGACTTCTGCCTGGTTGCGCAGCACCGTGCCTGCCTCGGTGGCAGCAACGACAACGCCGCTGGCTATCGCCAGCAGCGTCATCGCTACCATTGTCCACACGAGTCTGTTTTTCACGGCGTTTTCCGTCGTTCCCTGGTACAGCCCGAATCAGCGGGCAAAATATTGTGTTTTGCTTTTTCCTCGATCCCTTGGAGGGCTTTCCCAAACGCTGGCAAGGCAGCCCTTGGGAAAGCCCCCCTCTCCCGAAGGAGAGAGGGGCCCCTTGGGAGGGGCTTAGTTCACCTGCACACAGAACTGCGCATTGGCGCTGTCACCGGCTGCAAGATCACCAATGACCCACTCAACCACTGGCGCAGTGCCAGAGTTGGCCACCGTGTTGCTATCCGAGTTGCGAACAGAATCATTCGCCACCAGGAAAGTGGTGTAAGGGGTAGTTTCATCGGTGATGGTCACGTTCTTGGCCGTGGCCGCACCTTCGTTGGTCGCAGTCAGATCCCAGATCACACACTGACCCGGCTCCACCTGCGTGGTCTGGGTAGCAGCGAACGGCGTATCCGGCGTCCAGTCAGGTGTACCGGCATTACAGCCACAGTCAGCATCAACACCGGCCAGCTTGTTCAAACGCACCTGACCCAGAATCACTTCAGTCACGTCGTTGGCCGTGGCGGACGCAGCCGCGCCTGCGGTGGCATCTTCGTTGGTCGCGCTCAAACTCAGGGTGTCCTGGGTGCCTTGAGAAGCAGTAGCCGGAGCAAACACGGTCACTAGCACTTCAACCTTCTCGCCAGCTTCCAGGGTCAGCTCGGGCAGGTTGTCGCTATCGGCATCCGCAACACCGATCTGCACCGGGTTACCCGCCTGATCACGCACCCACAGCTGGCCTGCAGTAGCAAGACCGGCAAGCTGGCTCAGCTCACGGTAAGCATCCGGGGTACCATCGTTGTTGGTATCCACGAACAGCTGGGTGGTATTGGTGAAGCCCGTTTCGCTGTTGGTGGCAGACAGCTCAACCGTCTCGGTGGAGTTACCGTCGTTGGACAGCACATGCGGGTAATCCACATTACCGCCTGGCTGTACCTGGTTGGCGCCGTCAGGAGTGATGCTCAGATCACGGTCCGCCACCACATCAACCGCATCCAGCTTGCTGTTGGTAATACTGCTGTTGGATGGAGAGGTAACCGTGAACGTGATCGGGTAGTCGCCATCACTATCATTGGTGTTCACTGCATCACCGCCGGTGTAATCCGCACGGGCCTGAGCCACGTTGGAGGACACAGTCACATTCGCGATGTAGTGATAAACCGCACCGGCCGGCAGGTTCGGGGTGGCTGTGACCACATCACCTGCATTGCTGGTGTTGTCCACCGTGCCATTGCCATCGGTATCGACACCCACATCCACAAACTGCACAGACCAGCCCGCGGGTACCGTGCCACCCAGGGTGTAGGACTGAGCGTTGCCGGACTCGTTGGCGACATACAGGTTGAATGAAGTGACTGCACCTGCCGCTGCCGTGTTGGTCGTGGTCGGCGTGCCAGTATTGGCGTCAGCATCGACCGCGCTATCACCCATACCGGTTGCGTTGGCAGTGTTGGCAATATCCACGGCCGCCGCATTGATGGTGCTCAATACACCAGCGGTGGTATCAGACTGGGCATTGTCGCCGGCAGAAGTGGCTGTCAGGTTGAACTGGTACGGGCCTGCACCACTGGCGCTGGCCGGCAAATCGGCTTTAACGGTGATGTTCAGCGCTTCCGCCGGATCCAGCTCGCCGGTATCCGGGTTACCGTCACCGTTGGTGTCAGTGATCTGAACCGTGCCCGCAGCATTCCAGAAGGTAAACGTGGTACCTGCCGGGAACGGATTGGTCGCATCGTTGGCTGCGCTCAGCTCGAACACATCCACGCCGTTACCGTTGTTGGTAATGGTGTGCTTGAAGTCGACCACGGCACCACTAGCCGCACTGGCCACAGTGTAGATGTCGTCATCGGTGCCATCGGTGGCATCTTCGGTGTCGTTGGCATCCACAGCGTAGGTCTGCCCAATCACAGTGGTTACCGTGTTGGAGCTTACCGCTGCTTCGGTGGTGCCCGCGTCGCCATCGAGCTCACCCTGGGCCGCAAAGGTGTTCTTGATCTCGGTGCCGGCAGGCGCCGTCGGATCAAAGCTCACCTGATACACGATGGAAACCGTGGTGTTCACACCCAGGCTGGCATCGGTCAGCAGGATACCGGGGATGCCGGTTTCACCACTGGTGCCGTCACCGTCCAGATCCACACCCGCCGGCTCATCGATGGTGGCCAGTGAACCAGGCGCATACATGGTGGTGGCATCCGCCGGGATATTCTGGTCGGCACCCGTGTTGTCCTCGTAGGTATCTCCGTTCGCCGCCAGCAAACCATTCACCGAAGTGATGTCCACGAAGGTGGCATTGGCCGGTACCGCATCGAAGATGTTGACATCGGTTGCCGCACGGCCACCGTTGTTCTTCACGGTCAAGGTATAGGTAATGGTGTTGGTGGAGGTGTTAACAGACGCAGACTTGGTCGTTACCAGTACCGCATCGGTGGTTACCGTCACCTGATCGTTGTTGGTGTCGTTACCATCAGCAGTACCGTCACCATCCGCATCGTAGGTGCCAGCATCGCCGTTGGTACCAATATCCTGAACCAGACCACCATCAGCTGCGGCGTAGACACCGTCACCCTGAGTAGACTGCGCCAACAGGGTTGCATCAATGGTGGTGCCTGCAGCGGTACCCGACGGCACCGGCACGGCCAGAATCAACTCAACTTGCTGATCCGGATCCAGCTCGACCTGGGTAACAACGTTTTCACCGGCATCTGGCTGACCATTGCCGTTGGCGTCCAGGTAGACGTCATAGCTAACCGCCCCCGTCGCACCGCCAGTACGGCCGCTCAGCACAAAGGTGTCACGGGCGTTACCGGTGTTCTTCAGGCTATGGCTGAAGTACACGGTCTCGCCAGGCGCACCGGCTTTATTACCGTCGTTACGCAGGGTACCTGCGTACACTTCTGCAACGGTGACCACCGCCTCGTTGGACTGGGCGGAATAACTGTTACCGTTGGCATCTTCATAGGTTACGGTTGCCTTGTTCTTGATGTCCGTGCCGGCTTCCGTGAGTGCCCAAGCTTGCCCTGCGGCAAACAGCAACCCACCAGAAACCAGGGACACGGCCATTTTCGAAGACAACACGCCCTTATTGAAGGCATGTTTCATGGCTTCATCCTCAAAGTTTGATGTTTTGACTTACCCTCTAGTTTCAGAAAGCCTTGCGAGAGCGGCCCCTCGTCGAAACGAGTGGTCCGCCCCTCCCCATGCGGCTGACCATGACGATCAAGCCGCTCGCGCAAGACTTCCTCGGAGCGTTAGCTCCTACGTCAGCTCCCCCGGGAGCTACTGCACCTTCACCCGGTAGCGATACTGCTGCTCCTGGTCAGGCTTGAGGCTGCCATTTGGCTGCCAACGCACCTGGGTGTAGTCGCTGGGGGGAACCGTGACGTTCTTGCTCTGGCCGTCCGCGTCCTTCACTTCTCGAGTGACGGGCTCAGCCAGGAAACTGGTTCCGTTATCAATGCTGACGGTGAACGATGCGTCCACCTCGGTGTTGGCGCTACCGCCTACATAGGCAGTGTTGGCCGGTACGGGGCCGGTGATCACCAGCCCGGACAGGGGCTGCTCACCGGTATTTCGATAGGTAAGACGGTATTCCACCACGTCACCCGGAGACGCCTGCTCCGTCGCAACGACAGTTTCCTTGCCGCCTTTTTCCGTCACCAGAAAGGTTTCCATCTGGCTGGTCAGTGGTCCCTCTGCCCAAATCAGAGAAGACAGTGACAACAACAGAACAGACAAATACAGCTTCATTGCTAAACTCCCAGTACCGGCATATTCGCCAAAGAAGATTCCCTACTTCCCGACCAAACCACTATGAAACAAGTTTCTGTGATTGGCGTCACAATGCAGCGTTATTTTTTGTCCGCTTTCTGTGACATGGTGCCTATTTTGCACAAAAAACGGCCGAAATGCGTGAAGGGTTTGTAAAAAAAGGGTGAAAGCAATGGGACTTTAGTGCACTTTTCAGGCGTCAGCAGCCTGTAATCAATGACTTACATCCGTGTAAGCTTTTTCCTACAAATAAAAAAACCCGCCAGCGGCGGGTTTTTCTCGATGAACGGTCGAAATGCACAAATGTGCGGTAGTTCGACCTATTTGGCACCCTTGAGATAGCGGAAAAAATCGCTATCGGGCTCCAGAATCAGCACATCTTCCGGATCCTTGAAACTTTCCTTGTAGGCCTGAAGGCTACGGTAGAACCGGAAGAACTCTTTATCCTGGTTATAGGCCTGCGCATAAGTGGCCGCCGCCTGGGCATCCCCCTCACCGCGAATGGCCTGCGACTTGCGGTAGGCGTCCGCGAGAATCTCGGTGCGCTGACGATCAGCCCCGGCGCGAATTTTTTCGGCTTCTTCCCGGCCCTGGGAGCGGTGAGCCGCCGCATCACGCTGACGCTCTGCGCGCATCCGGTCAAACACCCGGCCACGCACCTGATCCGGCCAGTCCACCTGCTTCACCCGGATATCGACAACTTCGATGCCCAGATCTTCCATGGTGGACTTGTTCACTTCCTGACGGACCTGATCCATCAGCGCTTCACGCTGGTCGTTACCCGACGGCTCACCGGCGTCGGCCACGTCTTCGTCGCTGTCTTCCTGTCCGGCTTCACGCAGAATGGATTCATCCAGTTGATCGGTCGGCACTTCCGTGGTTTCCCCCGTGGCCGGGTCACGAATAATCGCGGTATCCCCTTCCACTTTTTCCACGTCACTCTCACCGGCAACCACCTGGAACACCGTGCGCGAGGCGAACTCGTTACGCAGCGCTTCGTTAACGCGCGGATCCAGCAACTCACGGGCGCGACGCTCCATGACCTGCGGGTTGGCAGAACCACCACCCACACTCACGATGTAGCGCTGCACATTGTTGATCCGCCAGACCACAAAGGCATCCACGTTCAGCAGCTTCTTCTCTGCGGTGAGAAAAGACTGGGTGGGCACGTCGTATACCAGCGCCCGGCCATCCACCTTGACGACCTCCTCAAACAGGGGCCACTTGGGGTAAATACCCGGGGAAATGTCCGCCTTTTCGATCCGGCTAAACTGTTTCAGTACCGCTTTCTCGGTCTGGTTAACAATATAGAAGGAGTCCAGCGCCAGCAGGGCGAGGACACCCAGCGCCAGCAGCGCCAACCATCCACGATTATTCATTAGCGCAACTCCTGTGGTCGTGATGTGCTGTACAGGCTACGGCTGGTGCTACGGCCGCTGCCTCCGTCATCGGCACCCGCCTTGGCGGCATCGCTGCTGGCGGCGCCGGGGCTCTGTTGGGGGGTTGCGCTTCTCGCGTCCCGCCCTTTCACCAGCTGCTCCAGGGGCAGGTAAATCAGGCTATTGCCGTTATCCACGTCCACCAGCACCTTGCTGGTAGCCCCAAACACCTGAGTCATGGTTTCCAGATACAGGCGTTCGCGAGTCACGTCAGGGGCCTTGCGGTATTCCGTGAGCAGATCGGTAAAGCGATCCGCATCACCCACGGCGCCGTCAATTACCCGCTGCTTGTACGCTTCCGATTCTTCGGTCAGGCGTTGCGCCTCGCCCCGGGCCTGGGGAATCACCGCATTGCGGTAAGCTTCCGCTTCTTTCTTGAAGCGGTCTTCGTCTTCCTTGGCCTTGGACACGTCGTCAAAGGCATCCCGGACCGCATCCGGGGCTTCGGTCTTGTCCAGCACCACCTGACGCAACACCAGGCCGGTGTCGTAACGGTTCAGGTATTCGTCCAGACGCTGCCGCACTTGCACCCGAATGGCTTCCCGGTTGTCTTTCAGCACATCATCCATGGAGGCAGAGCCCACCACATGACGCAGCGCCGAGCTGGTAGCGTGCTCCAGGATCTGCTCTGGCTGGGCGACCTTGAGCAAGAAGGGACGCGGATCCAGCACCTGATACTGGACCTGCAGGGTCACGCTGACGATATTGGTGTCCTTGGTGAGCATTTCCTCGGTGATCTCGTAGCGGCGGTTCTGCCCCACATCCACCTTCTGGTATTGCTCAAGAATCGGCGCGCGCCAGTTCAGACCCGGCTCGACAATGCGATCGAACTTACCGAAACGCAGCACCACGGCCCGCTCGCGCTGATCCACCTGAAAGAACCCGACCAAACCATAGACCACCAGTGCGATCACGGCGACCACAGCTAGTAGCGGCAGCGGTGAGCCTCCAGGCTTGCTGCCATCGCCACCCGGACGACCGCCCTTGCCACCAAACACATTGTTGATCTTGTCCTTGAGGTTCTTCAGCGCCTCATCCAGATCCGGCGGCCCTTGATCACCGCCGCCACCCCAAGGGTCTTTCGGCTTGTTACCGCCGGGTTCATTCCACGCCATGTAGGTCTCCAGTCCGTCAGGGCCGGCATGGCCCATGACTTGTAATGTCAGCTCACCTTGGGCGAGCGTTCTGAATTGTAGGAAGGCCCATCTTCCCCTGCAACCGAGGCCGCCGATTCCGGGGCCGGCACCACCAGTTCGTCTTCGTTCAGACCCTGCTCACGCAACAGGCGTTCAAAATGAACCCGATTGACGCTGATGCGCAGCAGCATGCTGCCATCCATTGCGGCCTCTTCATCCAGCACCTCACCAGCTTCATGCAGACGGGCGCGCAGGCGCCCTGCATGGGCAGGTAACCGCACCCAGCAATCGACCCAGCCTGCGGCCAGCCGCTCCGCAATGGCCTCGAACAGCAGATCAAACCCGTCACCGGTCTGTGCCGAGATCCACACCCGCCAGGGCTGGCCCTGCTCGTCACGGTCGATCCGTGGCGACTCATCGAGATTGTCGACCTTGTTATAGACATGCAGCACCGGCAGCTGATCGCCACCGATTTCTTCCAACACCTCATTCACCGCCTCCACATTGCTGTCCCGTTCCTCGGCACTGCAGTCGGTGACATGCAACAACAGGGTAGCATTGGCGGTTTCTTCCAAGGTCGCCCGGAAAGCCTGCACCAGCCGGTGAGGCAGGTGGCGAATGAACCCCACGGTATCAGCCAGAATGGCCGGGCCGACACCCGGCACTTTGACCTTGCGCAGGGTGGGATCCAGGGTGGCGAACAGCTGATCCGCCACGTACACATCCCCAGTAGTAATGGCATTAAACAGGGTGGATTTACCCGCGTTGGTATAACCCACCAGTGAAATCAACGGTGTTTCGGCACGCTGCCGGGCCCGGCGCCCCTGCGCTCGCTGCTTTCGCACCTTCTCCAGTCGCGACTCAATGGCACGAATACGGTCTCGCAACAATCGACGGTCAGTTTCCAGCTGGGTTTCACCGGGCCCACGCAAGCCAATACCGCCTTTTTGCCTTTCCAGGTGAGTCCAGCCACGTACCAGCCGGGTGGACAGGTGACGCAGCTGCGCCAGCTCGACCTGCAACACCCCTTCGTGGGTGCGGGCCCGCTGGGCAAAGATATCCAGAATCAGCCCGGTACGGTCCAGCACCCGGCATTTCACCGCCCGCTCCAGGTTGCGCTCCTGGGCCGGACTGAGGGAATGGTTGAACAGCACCACATCCGCCTGGTGCTGCTGCACCAGTTCGGCCAGCTCATCGGCCTTGCCCGTGCCGATAAAGAGAGCCGGGTCGGGCCTGTCACGCTTGCCCGTCAATTCCGCCACCGGTTCCACACCACTGGAGGTCACCAGATGATGAAATTCGTCCAGATCCTCACGGCCCATGGAGTCCGGCAGGTCCAGATGCACAAGAATCGCCTGCTCGCCGGCGCCGGTGCGTGATTGCTCTGTACGATCAAATAAGTCCATAGGTGCCTGATATGGGGACAGTGGGGCCAATTGTAAACCGCCACAAACGAAAAGGCAGGAGGGGAAACGAAAAGAGCCACCCGAAGGTGGCTCTTTTCAGCAAAAAGGCTCGGGCAACCGTGATTACTGGTTACCGTAGCTCTCTGTGCCCTGTGCGCCCGTGGTGCCATTGCCGGTCGACATGGCCGGGTTGCCACCTGCACGCGGGTTGCGCGCCGGGACCACAGTAGAAATTGCGTGCTTGTATACCATCTGGCTGACGGCGTTCTTCAGCAGGACCACATACTGGTCGAAGGACTCAATCTGTCCCTGCAGCTTTATGCCGTTTACCAGAAAGATGGATACCGGGATCCGTTCCTTACGCAGAGCGTTAAGGAAAGGGTCTTGTAGTGAGTGCCCCTTTGACATGGCAAGTCTCCTTGAAATAACAGTAAAAAGTGGTGCCCAACACTCGGGCAATATCAGCGCTTTACCTGCAGTGAAGCCGTCCCGAACGGCCACCGCATGCCTGATGCGCCATCAGACATTTTTTTGTCAACAACCCAGTGAAATGGTTCCAGGTCCCGACCCATAAGCGACCGAAGGCAGACTCCTGACCTCCCCCAGTCGATAAACTGGTTACATTATAAACCAAAATGCGCGTGTACGGTCTCAACTAAACACAGATTTACAGATCTTCGCAAGTTGGCTAAACAGCGCATTGCGCTCCTGCTCGTTGTTACTGTCGAACCGTTCCAGGTTCGGCCATTTTCTTAGCCAGGTGTATTGCCTTTTCGCCAGTTGGCGGGTCGCAATCACACCCTTTTCGACCATGGTCTCATGGTCGTATTGCCCTTCCAGGTAATCCCATACCTGCCGGTAACCCACGGCCTTGATGGCAGGCAGGTCCCGGTGTGCTTCCGGGCGCGCCATCAATTGGCGCACTTCTTCTTCCAGGCCCTGCTCAAGCATGACGTCAAAACGGCGGGCGATCATCGCATGCAACCAGGCGCGGTCTTTGGGCGCCAGTGCCGCACTGTAGACTGGCCAGGGAAGCCCACTGAACTCACTCAGACCATCCTCTCTCATTGTGACAGTCGTATGATGCTCGGCATGAAAGGCAGAAAGCGGCTTGCCCGTGAGCCGATACACCTCCAGCGCCCTTTGCAGACGCTGACGGTCCATGGGCTTCAGGCGGTCGGCAGTGGCCGGGTCTACCCGGGCAAGCTCGGCATGCACCGCTGGCCAGCCTTGCTCTGCCGCCAGCGCAGCAATCTCGGCGCGCACCGTTTCATCCGCTTCCGGCAGCGGCGCCAGACCTTCGACCAGCGCCTTGAAATACAGAATGGTGCCTCCCACCAGCAGCGGCAAACGCCCAGCAGCATGGACCGTCTCAATTTCTCTCAGCGCATCCGTGCGAAAGTCTGCAGCGGAATACGGTTGGTCCAGGTCACGGAACCCCAACAGCCGGTGCGGAGCCGCTTGCAACTCGTCGTTTGATGGCCGCGCGGCACCAATATCAAGGTCCCGGTACACCAGGGCGGAGTCCACATTGATGATTTCGACCGGGAGAGATTGCACCGCCTCAATGGCCAGCGCGGTCTTGCCAGAACAGGTGGGCCCCATTAAAAGCAGCACGGGCAAGACAGGCCGGGTATCCCCGTCATTCTTCGGCGAGGGGCGGGAGGGCGCCATCACTGCCCCCGCATAAACAGGCGATCCAGATCCTTGAGGCTCATTTGAGTCCAGGTCGGCCGGCCATGGTTGCACTGGCCCGAGCGCTCGGTGGCTTCCATGTCCCGGAGCAAGGCGTTCATTTCCGGCACGGTCAGGCGGCGGTTGGCCCGTACGCTGCCATGACAGGCCATGGTGGAAAGCAGTTCATCGAGCTTTTGTTCAATGCGCTCGCTGCTGCCTTGGGCAAGCAGATCGGAGAGCACATCACGCACCATGCTTTCGCTGTCGCTATTGCGCAGCATGGCGGGCACTTCGCGGACCACCAGCGTTTCCGGGCCGGCGCGCTCCACCACGAACCCCAGCCGGGAAAACACCTCGGGCTGTTCTTCGGCAAAGTCGGCTTCCCGCGACGAGACCGCCAACGATACCGGCACCAACAACGGCTGGCTGCGCACCTTGTCCGTGGACCAACTTTGCTTGAGCCGTTCATAGGTAATGCGCTCGTGGGCGGCGTGCATATCGACCACCACCATGCCGTGCTGGTTTTCCGCGAGAATAAAGATGCCGTGCAGCTGCGCCACCGCATACCCCAGCGGCGGCACGGTTTCATCATCACTGGCCGGCGGCATAGCTGCTGGGGCGCCATCCTCAATACGTGGCTGAACCAACGCACCATAGGCATCTGCCTGGCGCAGGCCCTGACCATAGCCACCAGATGCAGGTGGCGGCGTATAAGGGCGGCCGGAGGGCGCGGTAAGCGACATGCTGCCCTGGCTCGGCTCACTCATCGGCATGGGCGAGTCGTCATACACCACCGCAGGCTCGGCACCTTGCCCGGGGCGCACGTCAGCAATGGTCCGGTGCAGGGAGCTGTACAGGAACCCATGCACCATACGCTGTTCGCGGAAGCGCACTTCGTGCTTGGTGGGGTGAACATTCACATCCACCATGGCCGGGTCCAGTTCAAGAAACAGGACATAGGCCGGGTGACGTCCGTGATACAACACATCCGCATAGGCCTGGCGCACCGCATGATTGACCACCTTGTCGCGAATCACTCGGCCATTCACATAGAAATATTGCAGGTCGGCCTGGGAGCGGGAGAAGGTGGGCAGCCCCATCCAACCATGCAGACGGATCCCGTCACGCTCCACGTCCACCGGGATGGCCTGTTCCATAAAGCCCTTGCCGCACAGCTTGGCCACGCGGGCCGCCCGCAGGGTGTCATCCAGACCTGCCGGTAGCTGATGGATCACTTTCTGGTTGTGGGTCAGCCGGAACGCGGTGTTGAATTCACTCAGGGCAATGCGCCGAAACACCTCTTCCAGGTGATTGAATTCTGTCTTCTCGGTACGCAGAAAGCGCCGCCGTGCCGGGGTATTGAAAAACAGGTCGCGCATGGTGACGGTGGTGCCACGGGGATGCCCCGCCGGCGTGACCGACGGCGCCATGTCTCGACCTTCGACCTGGACCTGCCAGCCTTCGGCTTCCCCTTCCACGTTACTGGCCAGGGTCAGTCGCGAGACAGAGCTGATCGCCGCCAGCGCTTCACCACGAAAGCCCAGCGTGCCAATGGCTTCCAGATCATCCAGCCCGCGAATCTTGCTGGTAGCGTGACGAGACAGCGCCAGCGGCAGGTCATCGCGTTCAATGCCATGACCATTGTCACGCACCTTGAGCAGCTTCACGCCGCCCTGCTCCACATCCACATTCACGGACTCCGCCCCCGCATCGAGGGCGTTTTCCAACAGTTCCTTGAGGACAGAGGCGGGTCGCTCGACCACCTCACCGGCAGCAATCTGGTTGGCCAGGCGGGAATCGAGCAATTGGATCTTGGACAAAACGGACCTCAGGTTCGGGGAATTTTCAGCACCTGGCCGACCATGATGCGGTCACCACTGATATTGTTGGCCGCACGGATAGCCTGCTCACTGACGCTGTACTGGCGCGCGATTTCCGACAGTGTATCACCGGGCTGAATCTTGTACTCATCACCTTTGCCACGGCGCTGGGCGGCGTACCAGCTGTTCGGCGGCGGGTGCGAGGTAAAGTAATCATCAATGCCACGCAGGATGGAACGCGCCAGCTTGGTCTGGTGCGCAGACGAACGCAGGTTACGCTCCTCGGTGGGGTTGGAGATAAACCCGGTCTCTACCAGAATGGACACCATCTCGGGCTCTTTCAGTACCGCAAACCCCGCCTGCTCCACCTTGTCTCGCCCGCCATGCAGCTTGGTGACCTTGCCCATTTCCTGCAGCACCTGCCGGCCCAGATAAAGGCTGCCCGCCATGGATCCGTTCATCTGCAGGTCTGCCAGCACGCTAAGCAACGAACTGTCGTCTTCCTCTTCTTCATACACCCCGGCAACCCGGTCGGATTCATTGGCAATCTTTGCCAGATAGCGGGCCTTGGCACTGGTCGCGCCACGATTGGAAAGCGCAAACACCGACGCCCCATGGGCGCGGGCATCGGTAAACGCATCCGCATGAATGGAAATGAACACGTCCGCACCGTGTGTTTCCCGGGCGATCTTGCGACGCTCCGCCAGTGGGACATAGTAGTCACCGTCACGCACCATCACCGCCCGCATGCCGGCCTGGTCATTAACCATCTTCTCCAGCTTTTTGGCGATCTGCAGCACCACGGTTTTTTCCCAGGTCCCACTGGGGCCACGGGCACCCGGATCCTCGCCCCCGTGACCGGGGTCGATCGCCACCACCATCAAGCGTTGCTCTGCGGGTGCCGATTGGGCAGCAGGCTTTTTCGGGGCAGGAGTGGATGCGGCAGCCGTGGCAGCGGCCCCTGACGAGGTGCCATTCAATTCCTTGTCGAACAGATCGACCACCAGACGCCAGCCATGCGGCTCGATGGGTTTGAGCAGGTTGGTGCGGGTGCGCACCCCCTCTTTCATATCGAATACCACACGGGTCTTGTCGCTGTGCTTGCCGACCCGGATATTGGCGATGGGACTGGTGGCGTAATCCAGCGTCTGGATGTCGAAGTCCAATTTGGCTTCCTGCAGATCCAGCACGATACGGTCAGGATTGGCGAGCTTGTCGAGCTTGTGATCCACCGGCGATGGCAGATCAAACACAATGCGGGTGTGGTCCGGTGCCCGGTGCAGGCGTACGGATTCGATGCTCGCCTGGGCCAGGGCAACGGGCGCCCATAGCATGGCAGCCAGCAGGGTGAAGGCGGTCACAAGCCATTTGTTATTGTTACTGCGCATTATCATAGGCGTTCAGTCACCGACCCAGTCCAGGGTCGCCTTTCTTCCGTGGCCATCCACAGCCAGTGTAATGGTCAAATCCGGCGGCGGCACCACTCCGGCCCCGCGCTCCGGCCACTCCAGCAGACACAGGTCACCAGAGCCAAAATAATCCCGCACCCCGATCAGTTCCAGCTCTTCCGGATCTGCCAGTCGATACAGGTCAAAGTGATAGATATGGACGTCACCCAGCTCGTAGGGTTCCACAATCGTATAGGTTGGGCTCTTTACCGCCCCCTCATGCCCCATGGCACGCAGGATACCGCGAACCAGCGTGGTTTTCCCGGCCCCCAGATCGCCTTCCAGATAGACACAGCCACCGCCGGTCAGTCGGGCAGCCAAGCTGGCCCCCAACGCCAGGGTGGCGGCTTCGTCAGCGAGGGTCTGGTGTTCAATGGGCATACAGGCTTCCTTCGTTCAGTTGTTCTCGCAGCGCACCCAGCAGATCGGTGGCGAGCAAGCCGCGCTCACCGGCCTGCCGGGCACACCGGTCTGCCGCCCGGGCATGTGCCATGGCGCCGAGACGGGCAGCATCATAACCGTTCAATCCCTGGGCCCGCAGCGCCGCGATCACCCCGGTCAGCACATCGCCCATGCCCCCGCTAGCCATGCCCGGATTGCCGTCCACGATCAGGGCACGACAACGCTGGCCGGCGGATTCCCCCTGAATCAAGGTACCCAGCCCTTTCAGCAGCACCGTGCCGCCATAACGCGCACTCAGGGTTTCCAGTGTGGCAAAGCGGTCAGACTGTATCTCCGGGTTGCCCACTTGCAGCAACCGTGCCGCCTCACCGGGGTGCGGTGTGAGCACCCAGTCGTGGGCGCCGATCTCGGCATGCGCAGCCAACAGGTTAAGGGCATCGGCATCCACCACCAGCGGCTTGCCACTGGCCAGCACCCGCTCCAGCAACTGCTGCCCCCAAGGCCCCGTACCCAACCCGGGGCCAACGGCGATGACCGTGGCCGACTCGATCAGTTCATCCGCTGCGCCGCTCTCGTCAGCACCACGCACCATGATTTCCGGTTGCCGGGTAATCGCCATGGCCACATGCTCCGGCCGCGTCAGCAAACTGACCTTGCCCGCCCCGCAGCGGGCCGCCGCCTGGGCCGTCATGATCGCTGCACCGGGAAAGCCATGATCGCCCCCAACCACCAGCACATGGCCATAGCATCCCTTGTGGGCATCCGCGGCTCGCCTGGGCAAGGCTGCGGGCAGCTCCTCCGGCACCGGGACACGACAATCCGGCGAGACCTGCTGATACACCGAGCGCGGGACCTGCAGATCAAAAAACAGCAACTCGCCAGCGAACACCGGCCCCTGACCGGTTAACAGTCCGCGCTTCATGCCGATAAAGGTACAGGTAAGATCCGCCCGCAGTACCGCGCCCAACGGCATGCCGGTGTCGGCATTGAGCCCGGAGGGAATATCCAGCGCCAAACGGGGCACCGGCAGGGCATCCAGCCCGGCCAGCAATGCGCTCATGTCATCACGCAGGGCGCCCGACAATCCGGTGCCCAGCAGACCGTCCACCAGCACATCCGCCTCCACAGGCAAGGCGTCCTCGCGGAGTGGTTGCTGCGGGATCGCCAACGCCTGGCAACGCTGCGCCATGGTCAGCGCATCCCCGCTGAGCGTATCCGGCGCGCGGGTATAAAAAATCTCGGGTTGCAATCCGGCCCGGTGAGCCAACGCCGCGACCACATAGCCATCGCCGCCGTTGTTGCCGCCGCCACACAGTAAGGCGATACGACGCGCTTCGGGCCAACGCTCACACAGGGCATCGAAGGCCGCTTGCCCGGCCCGCTGCATCAGCTCGGCACCGGGTGTGCCAGCCGCAATGGCAAGGCGATCCAGTTCGCGGGTCTGTTCAGCAGTAAATAGCACTGTGGGCAGTATGGTCATGGTACCCTTGGTCCTTTGTTGTGCGCCGTTGCGTACCGCAATATCCCTCATTATACCCACGGGAACCGGCCGTTCAGAAACCCATGGATCTTCAGCAGCTAAAGGAAAACATCCAGCAATGGGGCCGCGAACTGGGCTTCCAGCAGATCGGCATTGCCGATACGGATCTGTCCGCCGCTGAAGCGGACCTGAAAACCTGGTTGGCCAAAGGCTATCAAGGGCAAATGCAGTGGATGAGCGCCCACGGCGACAAACGTTTTCGCCCTGAAGCGCTGGAGCCCGGCACCCTGCGAGTCATCTCTGCGCGCATGGATTACCTGCCACCCGATACGCAACCGGTGAAAATGCTGGGCGAAAAAAACAAGGCCTACGTCTCTCGCTATGCGCTGGGCCGGGATTACCACAAACTGATCCGCAAACGGCTTGCCACACTGGCCGCCCGAATCCGGGCGGAAGTGGGCGACAGTGAACTTGCCCGCGCCTTTGTGGACAGCGCCCCGGTGATGGAAAAGCCGTTGGCGGCCAAAGCCGGGCTGGGCTGGCAGGGCAAACACACCCTGGTGCTCAACCGTGAGGCCGGCAGCTGGTTTTTCCTCGGTGAAATCTACACCGACATCCCCCTGCCCGTAGACCAACCCGGTGAAGACCATTGCGGCAAGTGCAAGGCCTGCATCACCGTGTGCCCCACCGACGCCATCGTAGCGCCCTACCAGCTGGATGCCCGCCGCTGCATTTCCTACCTGACTATTGAGCACGACGGCAGCATCCCCGAGGACCTGCGACGGGGTATCGGCAACCGCATCTTCGGTTGCGACGACTGTCAGTTGATGTGCCCGTGGAACCGTTTTGCCCGGCACACCGGCGAAACCGACTTTCACCCCCGCCACGGACTGGGCGACAGTGACCTGGTGACATTATTCCGCTGGAACGAAGCCGACTTTCTCGAACGCACCGCCGGCTCGGCCATCCGCCGGGCAGGCTATGCAAAGTGGCTAAGGAATATTGCAGTGGCGCTGGGCAATGCCCCCACCTCGCCGGACATTATCCTGGCGTTGAAAGAACGCCTGGATTACCCGGACGAGACGGTACAGGAACATGTGCAGTGGGCGCTGGAACAGCACCGAACGCCTCAGCCGTAGAGGCGACGACCCTACGGCGAGGGGTTTGCGTGTTGTCTGCCGCCTGATGCGTTGCCATCAGGCGTCAATAAAATGCTCGCGGTAATACTGCAGCTCGGTGATGGATTCGCGGATGTCATCCAGCGCCAGATGTTTGTTTTCTTTCTTCAGCCCTTCCAGGATCTCGGGCTTCCAGCGTCGCGCCAGCTCTTTGAGGGTGGACACGTCCAGATTGCGGTAATGGAAGAAGGCCTCCAACTCCGGCATGTAGTTGGCCAGAAAACGGCGATCCTGACAGATGCTGTTACCGCACATGGGCGACATGCCCGCTTCCACGTACTCTTTCAGGAAATCGATCGTTTGCGCCTGGGCCTGCATTTCACTGATGCGACTTTCCTTCACCCGAGCCACCAGCCCGGAGTTGTTGTGGTGGGTGGTATTCCACTCATCCATGCCATCGAGCAACGCATCGCTCTGGTGCACCGCCAGCACCGGCCCTTCTGCCAGCACGTTGAGCTGGGCATCGGTAACGATAGTGGCGATCTCGATGATGCGGTCGTTTTCCGGGCTCAGGCCGGTCATTTCCAGATCAATCCAGATCAGGTTATTGCGCTTGTCGGTCATGGGGGGCTATCTCTCGCTACGCGGTATTCAGGGGGCATGGTAGCATGCCCCCATCGCAAAACAGGAAAACCCGACACCGCCGTGGCCAAACGCAAACTCAATCGCCGCCAGCGCTGGCGCATCGAAAAGATCCAGGCAGAAAAGCGCGAACGCGCCCAGCGTCGCAGTGAGCAGCTGGAAGACCTGGTGGCCGACGATCTGGGGGATGAACAGACCGGCATCATTACCGCCCATTTTGGTCAGCAGGTGCTGGTTGAAAGCCCAGATGGCCCGAACGGCAAAGGCAAACAGCTTCGCCGCTGCCATTTTCGCGCCACGCTGGAACAGCTGGTCGTGGGTGACCGGGTGATCTGGCAATCCCCCCAAAGCGACGGGCTTGGCGTCGTGGTGGCGATCGACCCTCGCGACAACGTCCTCAAGCGCCCGGACCCCTACGGCAACCTGAAACCGGTCGCCGCCAATGTGGACCAGATGCTGGTGGTCTTCGCTCCCCTGCCCACCCCCTCCAGCACCCTGCTGGACCGCTACCTGGTCGCCGCGGAACTGTCTGGCATTCCTGCCACGCTGGTGCTCAACAAGGCCGACCTGATCGACGAAGAGCTGCGCCCGTTCATCGATGACATGAAAGCCATGTATGAACGGCTAGGCTACCCGGTGCTGGAACTGAGCGCCCATGACCCGGCAGGCCTGACTCCGCTGCACGAGGCACTGAAGGGCAAAACCTGTGTGTTCGTGGGGCAATCCGGGGTCGGCAAGTCATCCCTGGTGAATGCCGTGCTGCCCGATGCTGAACTGGATGTGGGCGATCTGTCAGCCAACTCCGGGTTGGGCCAGCACACCACCGTCACCGCCCGCCTGTTTCACCTGCCTACCGGCGGTGAACTGATCGATTCCCCCGGCATCCGCGAATTTGGCCTGTGGCACATCAGCGAAGAAGAGCTGTTGCACGGTTACCGCGAACTGTCCGAACTGGCCGGTTACTGCAAGTTCCGCAACTGCTCACACCGCAACGAACCCGGTTGCGCCTTCCTCGATGCCGCCGACAGCGGCGCCATCAGCGAGGAACGACTGGCCAACTTCTTCCAGATCGCCGACACCCTGGACGAAGAGGGGCGCGACCGATACCAGTGAACAGTTAACAGTGAACAGCGAATAAGGGACAATGCACCGCAACGCCGATAGCGATATCCTGTTTTCGCTGTTCACTATTCACTGTTAACTGTTCACTGATCCCATGTTGCCTCTGCTGCTAGAACCCGCCGAACTCGCCCAGCATCTTGATGATGACAAGCTGCTGATCATCGACCTGAGCAAGCCTGCGATTTATGTACAGGCCCATGTGCCGGGGGCAATCCATCTGGATTTCAAACGCCTGCAGAGCGGCGCGCAGCCGGCGCCGGGAATGATCCCGGATGACGATACCCTCAGTGACCTGTTTTCCAGTCTGGGGCTGACACCGGATACCCATGTGGTGGCCTACGACGACGAAGGCGGCGGCTGGGCCGGCCGCCTGTTGTGGACGCTGGACGCCATTGGCCACAAGCACTACAGCTACCTCAACGGGGGTATCCATGCGTGGCTGGCGGAGGGACACCCCACCAGCAGCGACTTTCCCGAGCCGGTGGCCAGCGATTATGAAGTGGGTGAACACGACCCGCTCACGGAAGTGCACCTGGACTACCTGCTCGAGCATCACACCTCGCCCTCACTAGCCCTGTGGGACTCACGCTCGGAAGAGGAATACGCAGGGGTACGCGCCTTTGCCCAGAAAGCCGGCCACATTCCCGGCGCCATTCACTACGAATGGACCGACGCCATGGACCGCAGCAACAACCTCCGCTTGCGACCGCTGGATGACATCCGTGCGGAACTTGAAGCCCGCGGCATCACCCCAGACAAGGAAGTGATCTGTCACTGCCAGACCCACCACCGCTCCAGTTTCTCCTGGCTGGTGGGCAAGATTCTCGGTTACCCGCGCCTGCGGGGTTACGCCGGTTCCTGGGCTGAATGGGGCAACCACCCGGACACCCCGGTGGCCAAACCCGACTAACCTGTTTGATTACTCTAAGGATGTTCCCTTGAGCCTACGCGACAAGCTTTTTGTGATTCTGCAGTATCTGGTGCCCCAACACGGCCTCTCCCGGCTGGTGGGCTTTCTTGCCCGTAGCGAAGTGCCGTGGATCAAGACCACCTTCATCAACGTTTTCATGAAGAAGTTCGGCATCGACCTGTCTGAGGCCGAGACTCAGGATGCGGACCAGTTCCCCAGCTTTAATGCCTTCTTCACCCGCGCCCTGAAACCGGACGCCCGGCCCCTGGAAGCGGACGCTGCCAACGCCATTGCCTGTCCGGCCGACGGCGCCGTCAGCCAGCTGGGCGCCATCCGAGCCAATCAGGTGTTTCAGGCCAAGGGGCATGACTACTCCCTGTATGACCTGGTCGGTGGCGACAGCGCCCTGGCCAGCGAATTCACCAACGGCCAGTTCGCCACCATTTACTTGTCCCCGCGGGACTACCATCGCGTACACATGCCTTTCACTGGCACCCTGCGCGAAACACGCTATGTGCCCGGCGACCTGTTCTCCGTGAACGAGGCTACCGCCAACGGGGTGCCTAACCTGTTTGCCCGCAACGAGCGTCTGGTGTGTATCTTCGATACCGACAATGGCCCGATGGCGGTGATTCTGGTGGGCGCCATGATCGTCGCAGGTATCGAGACCGTGTTCTCCGGCCAGGTCACCCCGCTCCCCAAACAGGTGGTGACCACCGACTACCTGCGCACCGCCCCGGTTACCCTGCAAAAGGGCGACGAGCTGGGCCGCTTCCTGCTGGGCTCCACCGTGGTACTGCTGTTCCCGGAAGGCAAGGCCGGTTTTGAACCCGAGCTAAAAGCCGGCAGCGTGGTCAGAGTGAAAGGCGCGCTGGGCCACTACCACCCCTGATTCCCTCAGGTTACCCGTCAATGACCGTGATGAATGGGGTAACCGCAAGGACGTCAGCGGCGGGCCGCACGGCAAGTGCACCCGCCGCGTTCTTCCCTACAATGGCCGGCCCGAATCACAACGCCGGTGCATTGCATGCTCACTGACACCCTGCAGCAGAAAGCCCGCCCATGGCTTCACCGCCTGGACAATGGCCGTGCGCGCCTGTTCGACGCAGAGCGCCTGAGCCAGGCAGAACAGACCCCTTACGACACCTTGTTCGACGATGGTCTGGTCAAGCTGCGCTACTACCCGCCACTGCAGGAAAAAGCCATTCCTCTCAGTGACGGAACGGTGATGCCCGTCAGCGAACACACCCAGCGCACCCCGCTGGTGTTGGTCGCGCCGCTGGCGGTGAACATGCTGATCTATGATCTGTTCCCGCAACGCAGCCTGGTGCGCTACCTGCGCGCCCGCGGTTTTGAGTTGTACATGGTGGACTGGGGGCGCCCGGGTAAATATCACAACCACCTGAGCCTGAGCAGCTACTTTGCCGACTACCTGCCCAAGATGTTGGTACAGGTACGTCAGCACAGCGGACAACAGCAACTCAGCCTGCATGGCTGGAGTTTCGGCGGGCTGTTCAGCCTTTGCTACACCGCTCTGGGCAATGATCCGGATATCCGTAATCTGGTGCTGGTCGGCACCCCCTGCGACTACCATCGCAATGGTGCACTGGGCGCCCAGTACCGGCGACTGAGCCGCCAGGCAAAGTGGATTCGCAGCAACACCGGCCTGCGCATCCACGACGTACCGGCACGCCTGCTACGCTCCCCTGGCTGGATGAACAGTCTGGCCTTTAAACTCACCAACCCGGTGGGTAGCCTGCAGGGTTACATGAATCTGGTGAGGAACCTCCACGACCGCGAATTCGTGGCGGCCCATGCCACCAATGGCGCCTTTCTCGATGACATGGTGGCCTACCCCGGCGGCGTCATTCAGGACATCGTTCGCTATCTGTGGACCGACAACGTGGTCGCCCACGGGCAACTGCCCATGGCCAGCAGCGAAGGCAACCTGAGCCGCGTCACCGCCAATATTCTCAACATTACTGGCGGTGCCGACCCCATTGTGACCCGTGACTGCAGTCTGGCCATGGATACACTGGTGCGCAGCAAGGACAAGACCTACCTGACCATCGATGGCGGCCACATGGGCATTCTGGGCAGCAGCGCAGCGCAGACGCAAAGCTGGGGCAGGATTGCGGAGTGGCTGATAGAGAGGGACTAGCTGCAAGCGGCAAGTCTCACGCTGCAACGCGAATTTCCGCCTGGAGCAGCCCGAAAAACAGAAACCGCGCTCAAGCATGAGTGCGGTTTTTTTGGCATGCGGGGAAGGAAAGCGGGTATCGGCAGCCCTCGTTTTGTTCGTTGTAAGTGTTTTTATTGATGTCATGAACCTGTGATTCACGGGGGCATCTAGCGGGATGTGATTTTAGGGTTTGGGTTTGGGTTTGGGTTTGGATGGGGCTCTGGGATCCCTACCTCGCTTGGGCTCGGTTCGCCATGCGAGCATGGCTGCTACCTGGTGCTCGGGTTATTTATTGGCGCCGAACTCAACGATCGGGAAAGCGTTTCCGTTCTTCTAAAAAAACCGGGAACTATTTTTTGTTTTCCATTCCAAACCCAGCGTAGCTGATAGCTGATAGCTGATAGCTGATAGCTGATAGCTGATATCGCCTTTCCTGTTGTCATCTGCTCGTCATAGGCTGTGGCTAGGCTGGTTCTCCATGTTAAGGATGACACTCCCGCTGCTGCCATGCCTCGCCAGCTGATTCTTTTTCCCTGTAGCCATATGGGCAATCTGCTGATTGCCCTGCCTCATCTGAAAGCCATGCTGGATGATCAGGAAGAGTGTTTGTTGGTCATTGATCAGCGTTATCAATCCATTATTGCCATGGCGCTGCCCGGTGAGACCAGGGTGCTGTGGTACCCGGATGCTGAACTGGCCTCTCACAAACCCCTTCTGCATCGCGCCCGCCATTACCTGCGTTTTCTGCGTGCCCTGCGTCGCTTTGGCGCTGAACACAGCGTGGATATCGAGGGTGAGCAAAAATCAGCGACACTCAGTTTGCTCAGCGGCGCAGCCACGCGCCATGGCCCTACCCGCCGGCACAGCCGCTGGTTTTACAGCCATAGCCATGGTGCCGACTTTTCCGGCCATCGTTGGTTGGGGTATGCGAGCCTCAGCCTGCCCGCTGCAGACACACCTGCAAACTACCTGCCCCTCAACGCCACAAGGGCAGGCCAGCAGGACATTGCCCAACATCCGTTACAGCCCACCCAACAACCGAGGCCGATACTGATTCACCCCGGTGCCACCAAGACCTACAAGATGTGGCACCCGGAACAATTTGCCAGCCTCTGCCAACGACTGCGCCGGCTGGGCGCGACCCCGATTCTGATCGGTGCCGGCGCGAAGGATCGCGCGCAGATTGAGCGTATTCAAACATTCCTTTGCGAACCCGCCATGAACCTGTGCGACCAGCTCAGTCTCGAGGCACTGGTGGCCCTGATGCAGCAGAGCCAGGGGTATGTGGGTAACGACAGCGGCCCGATGCATCTGGCTGCGGCTTGCGGGCTTGCCACGGTTGGTTTGTTTGGCCCCACCAGCGACACACTCTGGTCGCCACTATCCCGTCGGGCAACGGTGCTACGCCAACGCCAGTGCCATTCGCAATGCCAGCGCAACAGCTGCGTCATGGACAGCTACCCCTGTCTGCAAGGCATCACCGTAGACAGAGTCATTGCTACCCTGGAAAGCCTGGGAGCACTGGATGGCAACCAAGCTGCCTGTGGACACCACCGCCCGACGGTTATGCGTTAGCCTCATTACAACGTTCTTTCGAGAACTCTCCCACACTACTTCCTGCGCCTCGCACGCTTTTCTTTCGCAAAAAAAAACCGCGGAGCAAGCTCCGCGGTTTCGTACAAGCAAGACAAATGACGACGGCCTTATAACCCGTCAAACAGTCCTGCCAGCAAATTGGTGATCGGCGACAACAGATCCAGCAGCGGCCCCAATGGGCCAAGCACACGTTCATCCAGTTGCTCCGTCACTTCACGTACTACCGTCAGCAACGTGGAGGACAGCGCATCCCCTGGCAAGGTCGCATAATCCCCCGCTTCTGGAATCTGGTTGAGCCAAAGCACATCGGTCACCAGCGACTCCAAAGTCGCATGAACCGTGCCAACCAGCTGCTCCCCGGTGGCCGAGGTATCCAGCATTACCAGCTGCTCAAGGGTATTGGCCAAACCAAACGACACTGTGGACAACACGGACGTCAGCCCCGCCAGCACCGGCACCTCGCCAGGCACCTGTTCTTCAATACCATCGAGGATGTTATTCAGGTTACGCGCCAGCGCCACAAGCGGGCCTGCAATAAACGCAATATCATCGACCGTACCACCTTCGCCCGGCGCGACACCCGCATTACCAAAACCGTCAGCCAAAGACGCAAAGGCTCCGCCCAGCTGGTCGAAGGGAGCGGGCAGTGCACCAGTATCAATGGCTTCAAGCTGCTCCGAAGCCGCCAGCACCGCCTGCAGGGCTTGCTCAATCTCGCCACTGTCACCACTCAAAATAGCCGCGGTAGCCGCATCCAGTGCGTTGAAAAGAATGTCGGTGCCGGCCAGCATCTGGTCAAACACCTGTCGTTGCTCTTCAGGCAAATGGCTCCCTGCCTGTGTAAATCCGGCAAGCAGGGTTTCACGCAGTTCCTTGAGCGGGCCGGTAAAATCTGCATCGAAGCCCTCCGGCAGCGGCAACGGCAAGGCATAGCCCCCCAGTGCCTGCCCCGAAAAATCATTGCTTGGGGCGATCATTGCCATGGGCTGTTTTTCGAAGCAATGGGTATAACTGGGGGTGAGCGTATCACTACCGCCCGCAACCACACCGAGCCCTTCTGTTCCGGGCTTCACCGTGTAGGCCTCAAGGCACAGAGTGGCCGGCGTCATGGTGTCCGGGTCGGCTTCGGTTGCTTTGACCCAGAAGAAGCCATATTCATCGCCCTGCTGAAAGCGGGCCGCATTGCGTTCCGGGTCATCAATGGAACGGGTCTTCCCGGCTGCACCACTCACCACAAACTCTGTGCGCCCACAGGCCGGAACGGCTTCAAGCACCTGAAGATCATGGTCATGCCCGGCCAGGAAGAAATCGGTTTGATCACACACCGCTTCTTCCATAAAGGCTTTCCAGCGCTCACCAGCCAACACCGGAAGAATTTCACTGGGCACACCATCATAGTTACCGGCGTTGCCATGCGTTCCGTTGGAAAGATAGGGGTGGTGTGCCATGGCAATCTTGAACACCGCATTAGAGCTGCCGATTGCATTCACCGCCCAGTTGCGTTGATCAATACCATAGGTGTGATACGCGTAAGCAATATCCGGGTCGGCAAACCCTCCTGCAATGGGGTTGGAATCCAGCGCGAAGAAATCCACCAGCGGGCGCCCCCCGAGGGTCGTCGTCCCGGCACTGTGTTGGTAGTAACGATCCGGCATGTTCCAACGGTTAGACAATTTGCCGTCAAAATAGGTGTAGTCCACCTGGAACATGCCACGGGCGTTCCCCGCGCCATCACCGCCCACATAGCCGGTGTTGTCATGATTTCCCAGCACCATGTAGAAAGGCAGCTGTACCGGCTCAAAAGGCTTTTCAAATTTATCTTCAAACTGGGGATCATCCACACTGGTCACCCCGGATTCATAGATATTGTCGCCCAGCCCTACCACCAGGTCGCAGCCAGGAAAGGCCATATCGTCAACGAATTCATCCTTGCGGTCACACACCTCGGCAATGGCTTCACCGACCGCATACTGACCTTCCGAGCCGCTGCCGGAATCGCCAATGACAATAAACCGCAGGGCGGCCGGGGGATTCCCGGATACCTCTGTGCCATCCCCATTGCCGTCATCCTCGCCGCCAGGGCCAGAGGGAAGATTAGGCGTTGGGGTGTTGCTACCCCCGCCCCCGGAAGAGCCCCCGCTACCGCCGCCACAGGCGACCAATGCAATGGCCGCGACCAGCGGCAACACTTTCCACGGGGATATCATGACAACACCTCTTTACTTGAATTGAGCCCACTAACGGGGGAAGAAACAGGAGGGTGGAACAGGGCGGTACGCAGGGTGCGCGGGCGTGACACAGGGCCATCTTCCACGATACGGCTGTCGCCACTTTTCACCGCAACAACCTTGGTTTTACTGGTATCAATCTGGCCACGCAGATCATACGACTCGATGCTTTGGGCGTAATAGAACTCCCCTTGAGCCCGGTCGCGCGTCACGTCCACCAGAATGAATCCGCGGGATTTCGCTTCCACGTAACGGATATGCGGATTAACTACCGGAATCAGCACGCCAGCCACCTCGGCGGCCCCCTCCGGGAAGCCCGGACTGGTCACGGCCGGCGTCACAAACTCTGCCGCCAAGGGCTTGTCGAAAAGGTCGCCAAGAAGGGAGCCCGGATTACGGTAAATTTCATTGGCCCAGGAGGTATGGATATCACCGGTAAGGATCACCACGTTGTCGATAGCGTTATCGTCGATGTGATTGAGAATGGTCAACCGATCGGCTGCATACCCGTCCCACTGATCCATGTTGATGGCGGACAGATTGCCGCGAAGCTGCGCACTCCGCTCATCCAGACTGGGAATTTCCAAAATATTGAGCTGGGCGAACATTACCTGCTGACCGATAAAGCGCCAGTGGGCATCAGACTGGCTGAGCGCCTCCAGCAGAAAGTCCATTTGCTCGCTGCTGATCAGGTGACGGTCTTCATCATTGCGGGCGGGATCCAACGGCACCGTCAACTGGGCATCACGCCCCTCAAGACGGGTATCAAGCATGGTCAGATCAATCAGATCACCAAAACGGAACTGCCGGTAGATCACATTGTGATTACCCGGCTCGCGGGGACGAATCGGCAGCCATTCGAAATACGCCTGACGGGCAACCCCCTTTCGGGTTTCCCAGTCGCCTTCCGTCAGCGGCTGGTGGTTACTGGCACCATCGCGGTAACTGTTATCCGTGGACTCGTGATCATCCCAGACCGCAATCATCGGGAACTGCTGATGTACCGCCTGCAGATCTTCATCGGTTTTGTACTGGGCATGACGCAAGCGGTAATCCGACAGGCTGACCATCTCATGAGAAGGCTGCGGATCACGCTCGGGGAAGTCGCCGTATTCGCCGGCCCCATACTCATACACGTAATCACCCAGGTGCAGCACAAAATCCAGGTCACCCTGGTTGGCCACGGCCCGGTACACCGAGAAAAAGCCATAGGGAAAATTCGAACAGGAAACGACGGCAAAACGGGCGCGATCGATGAAATCTGCGGCGGCGGGAAAGGTGCGTGTCCGGCCCACCGCTGACTGCGTCTCCCCCACCTGAAACTGGTAGTAATACCAACGCCCGGCAGCCAGCCCGTCGGCATCAATTTTGACGCAGTAATCCGCATCCGCATTGGTAGTAGTCGTATACGAGGTGACAATCTGCTGCATGGCCGGATCACTGGCGACCTTCACCTCCACCGGCACCACCACGCCGGACTGGTCCGGGGTCACACGAGTCCACAGGATCACTCTGTCCGCCAGCGGGTCTCCAGAGGCCACGCCATGCAGAAACGTCACAGATGGCAACGCATCCGGACCGCCGGGCGGCTCAGGATCAGCAGGAACATTTGGCGCGGGATTATTGACCACCGGGGTGGAGGAGCTGCTTCCCCCGCCACAGCCTGCCAATGCCAGTGTGGTGCCAGCCCCGATAGCCTGCACAAGATTACGACGGATTCGATCCATGCCTTACCCCCTGAAAAGCTGTCATCAACAACAGCTTTCCAAGAGTAGGCAGGAAATTGCACGGCAACAGTGAGCCTTGGGTAGTAGCACTGTAGTGCTATGTAGCGACCTGTAACCGCCCAGTTAAACGTGACGAGGGCGTGACATACGCATGTTTAAACGATGGCAAACGCGCCCGGCAAATGCTGGCGAAGGGTCAACAGATTTTCTTCGCGCACGTCCATATCCCCAAAACAATTGGCCATGGTGCCGGCGTACTGCAAGCCGTCCTTTTCAATCGCTTCAGCCGTCAGCAACGCATGACTGATGCAACCCAGCTTCATGCCCACCACCTGAATCACCGGCAACGCCAACTCCTTGGCCAACCCTGACAACATTTCCCGATCATTCAGTGGGACCCGCCAGCCCCCGGCACCCTCGATGAGAATCAGATCGGCTTTGTGCGCATTCAGGGCCCCGCGCACATAACCTGCCAGTCTGGCCAGCGTCACCACCTTGCCTTCCTGCTGCGCGGCAATATGCGGCGCGATGGCTGCTTTGAGGGCGACGGGATTCACTGTCTCATAGGGAAGCTTCACCGAGCTGGCCGCCATTAACTGCAGCGCGTCTTCGTTCTGCCAGCCATCAGCAGTCGCTTCGCAGCCAGCCGCAATCGGCTTGAGACCGTAGCAACTCAGCCCCGCTTCACGGGCACGCTCCAGCAGGCGACAACTGACCCAGGTCTTGCCGACTTCAGTATCGGTGCCAGTGACGAAGAAGATGCCTTTCAGAGCGGGAAGGGGTGGTTTCTGGTTTTCCATGGGGCACCTTTAAATCAGCAGCTTCGTTGTCGTTGTTTTGTAGAAACAGAGCGGTTTACATGCGCTCTGAAATCTCTACCTCGCTGAGACGAGGATCGCCATGCAAGCATAGCTCCCACAGGGGCATCAGATCCTGCCTGTCGCCGAACTCGACGATTGGCAAGGCATTTCCATTAACCAAAAACCCGGGAACCATGTGAGGTTTTCCTATCCCACAAGCGTAGCTTGTAGCTTGTAGCTTGTAGCTTGTAGCTCAGATTTTTTCCGCTTCCAGAAACAGCACATTCCAGGTGAGCGGCAAGCCTTGCGCGGTTCTTTTCGTTTCGTATTCGGCCACCATTGCCTGCCAGGCATTCTTTCCCGTCAGGCCGGTGGCGCCACTGACATGGTCGGCACCGGTTGCCTTCAGGCGGCGGGCGATGGATTTGACGGAGTCGTAGTATTCCACCATCACCTGCTGCTGCAAATTCGCATCGGCAAAACCTGCCTTGAACGCCGCGTTTTGCCAGTCGTTGAATGTCGGCAATGCATTCACATGGGGGCGTTGGTTCACCGCCTGCCAGCTTTGCTGCAGTTCCTGCAACGAACCACCCAACGGCACCGCCAGCAGCACACGCCCAGCTGGCGCCAGCACCCGGGAAATTTCTTGCAACACGGCCTGCGGATCACACCACTGCAGGGCGAAGCAACTGAACACCAGCCCCTGACTGGCCTGCGCCAGCGGCAGCTGTTCCGCATCGGCACACAGAGGCTGATAGCGTTCATTCAGGCGGCCACGCACGGCCGCTTCTGCCAGCATGGCTGGAGACAGATCCACCGCCTGCCAGTGCACATCCGGCAGTGCCTGCTGCTGGGCCCGGGCAAAGGGCGCGGTGGCGCAGCCCAGGTCCAGCGCATGATTCACCGGCAACTGCGCCGGTAAGCGCTGCACCAGCGAGCGCCCCACGGCCAGCTGCAGGATCGCATGCTCATCGTAGCTGCGCGCGGCGCGGCTGAAGTGCTGGCCGACCAGCTGCTTGTCTGCTGTCGCTTGAATGCTCGCGCTCCTTGAAACAAGTCAGACGTCTGAGGTCGGACGTCTGACGACAATAATCAAACCGTCAAATCAGAATAGTTTTGTGTCCGGCGTCAGACATCCGACGTCAGAGCATATTCCCGCCAGAAGTCATAGATGGCCTGGGTAAAGGTGTCCGGTGCTGACAGGAACGGCACATGGGCCACCTGCTCGATCAACGCCGTGCGACCGGTATTGATCAAGGCCTCACAGGCCGCCATGGCGGCCGCAGGAACAATATGATCGTTTTCGCCAAACACCATCAGCACCGGCATTGGCAGCGTCGGCAACACCGCGCGCATATCCGCATCACGAAGAATATCCAGCCCGCCCCGCAAGGCTTTGGGCGCAGGCAATCCGCAGAAATAAAGAATCTCCTTGAGCCGCGCCGTATCGGCGCGCATGGCGGCACTGCCCTTGCAGTTGAGGGCCAGAAAACGCACCAGGGTGCCCTCCTGATCCTCAGCAAACATTTCCGCAAACTTGCCGAGAATTTCCGGCTTCATGGCGGTGTCCCAACCCTCTGTCGAGGTAAAACGAGGAGACGCCGCTACCGTAACCACCGACTGCACCCGCTGCGGCGCCTTGTCCGCCATGGCCAGCGCCACCAGCCCACCCAGCGACCAGCCCAGCACGTGGGCTTTCTCCGGCATAATCTCCAGCATCTGATCCGCCAGAAAATCGAGGGTGTAATCGGCCGCCGGCAGCGGGCTCTGGCCCATGCCGGGCAGATCCACTACCGTCACCCTGAACCGTTCCAGCAACGCCGGCACGATGTCATCAAAGACAATGGCGTGCAGCCCCCAGCCATGAATCAGGACGACATCCTGCGCCTCGGCATCCTCTACGCCAGTGGCCTTGTAGGTGTTGTGGTAGGGAATCAGCTTGGGCATTAAAGATCCTTTAGTCACGGGGCTGACGTCGGAAGTCTGACGGCAGAAGTAAAACAGGCTCGCCTTTTTGGGCGTCAGGCGTCCGACTTCCGACGTCCGACTTCATCAAGCGCTGCCAGCAACGCATCCACATCCGCCAGTTCATGGGCCGCAGACAGGGTCACGCGCAAACGCGCCTCGCCTTCCGGCACGGTGGGCGGGCGGATCGCGCTGATCAGAAAGCCTTTATCCCTGAGCGCAGCACTCAGCGCCATGGCATCGGCATCGCTGCCGATCAGGATCGGCTGGATCGGCGTCTGCGAGTCCATCAGCGTATAGCCCAGCTCACAGGCGCCGGCACGAAAACGCGTTACCAGCTCCGCCAGTTTTTCCCGGCGCCAGTGTTCCTGCTGTGATTTCTTCAGGCTGGTGAGCGTTGCCGCCGCCACTGCCGCCGGCATGGCGGTGGTATAAATAAAAGTGCGGGCGAATTGTATCAGGGTCTCGATCAGTTGCTGGCTTCCGGCGACAAAAGCACCGCCGGTACCCAGCCCCTTGCCCAGGGTGCCCATCAGAACCTGCACGCGATCATTCACGCCCTGGGAAAACAGTGACCCTCGCCCTCGCTCATCCAGTACGCCAATGCCATGGGCATCATCCACCATCAGCCAGGCATCATTGGTCTCGCACACATTCGCCAGCGCCGTCAGCGGTGCTTCGTCGCCATCCATGCTGAACACGCCATCGACCACTGCCAATTTGCGGCGCGCGTCGCTGCGCTGCAACAGGCGCGACAGTGCAGCGGGATCGTTGTGGGCGAAGCGACGAAAACGGGCGCCGCTGAGCAAGCCACCGTCGAGCAGGGACGCATGATTAAGCCGGTCTTCGAAGACGGCATCAGACTTGCCCAGCAGCGCAGACATCACACCCAGATTGGCCATATAGCCCGTGGAAAAAAGCAAAGCGCGTTCACGGCCGGTGTGCGCTGCCAGCGCCTCCTCCAGATCCTGATGGGGACGCTGATGACCACACACCAGATGAGAAGCACCGCTGCCCACCCCCCAGTCACTGGCGGCCTGCTGAAAGGCAGCAATCACCTCCGGGTCATTGGCCAGCCCCAGATAGTCGTTACTGCAGAAATTCAGGTAATCACGCCCTGCCAAGCGCGCAAAGCGACCACAGGGGCCGTCCATAACCAGCGGCTCGCGAAAGCGATGTTGCTGGCGGCGCTTTTCAAGATCGGCGGCGAGATCAAAGGTCATTGCGAAACCCGTAGGGCGGAAATTGGCGTCAGCCAATCTCCGCCGCGACGTAAGCGCCAATCAATGGCTGGAGAAAATGGATACCTGGCATGGTAATCAGCCACCGGTGGAGATCGGCTCACGCCGATTTCCACCCTGCGGAGAATCAATGCTCGGTAGCAGCAGGGCGGCCTGTGTCCTTGTCGAGCACGTGCTTCGCGGAACGTTTGTCCATGGCGTTATAAAAAAGGCCCGCTTCTTCCGCTTCCTGCTCGGCAACCTGCGCCTTGATGGCTTCTTCATGAGCTTCATCGGAAGCCTCATGACGGGGATCCAACGGATGGATGCCCAGGCGCTTGAACAACTGCTGGTCGTGGTTCGCTTCCGGGTTATCGGTGGTCAGCAAACGCTCGCCGTAGAAGATGGAGTTGGCGCCCGCCATGAAACACAGCGCCTGCGCTTCATCATTCATCTCCTGACGACCGGCAGACAGGCGTACATAGGATTCGGGCATCAGGATACGCGCCACCGCCACAGTGCGAACGAACTCGAACGGATCCAGATCATCCACATCCGCCAGCGGGGTACCTTCAATCTTCACCAGCATATTGATCGGCACAGACTCTGGGTGGTGTGGCAGATTGGCCAGTTGCTGCAGCAGGCCGACACGGTCATCACGCTGCTCGCCCATGCCAACAATGCCCCCACAACACACCTTCATGCCGGCATCACGGACATTGGCCAGGGTGCTCAGACGATCATTGTAGGTCCGCGTGGTAATCACCTTGCCGTAATACTCCGGCGAGGTGTCCAGGTTGTGGTTGTAGTAGTCCAGTCCGGCGTCCGCCAGCGCCTCGGCCTGGCCCTGATCCAGCATACCCAGGGTCATGCAGGTTTCCATGCCCAGCCCTTTCACCTGGCGGATCATGTCGAGCACAAACGGCATGTCACGGTCGCGGGGGCTGCGCCAGGCCGCCCCCATGCAGAAACGGGACGCCCCTTTGTCGCGGGCAGCTTTGGCTTCTTCCACCACGCGGGCGACTTCCAGCAGCTTTTCCTTTTCCAGCTCGGTGTTGTAGTGGCCGGACTGGGAGCAATACTTGCAGTCTTCCGGGCAAGCCCCGGTCTTGATCGACAGCAAGGTGCTGACCTGCACCGCATTCGGATCGAAATTGGCCCGATGGATAGCCGCTGCCTGGAACAACAAGTCATTGAACGGCAGAGCAAACAGGGCTTCGATCTCACTACGCTTCCAGTCATGGCGTACAGCCGTTTGCGACTCTGGCGTCTGGGTAATGCTGGCGGTGGCGGGCATGGTGTCTCTCCTGAACGGGAATCAACAGGCTAGGGAGCGACATGCCAGCTGTCAACTGGAAAGCCGCAACAAAAGTTTACTGCGGGTCATTTTTTAATCAATTCTATCCTTGCCTGCTATGCGGGAAGAAGAGCCGCACCCTGCTTTGCCCTCACTGCATGGTACTGCTGACGCCCTTACAGGGCCCGCTCTGCCGGTGCAGCCTGCCCATGCCTGGCGCGGACAACAGCCAGCCCCCGCCGCTGTGCGGTCGCTGTGTTCGCCGGCCACCCCCTTTTGCTGCCAGTCATTCCCCGCTGATCTACAGCCATCCCCTGGATCGCCTGATTCAACGCTACAAGCACCACGGAGACCTGGTTTGCGAAAACGCCCTGGAACAATTGTTGGCAGGCATGCCCTTACCCTGGCCGGACACCGACGTCCTCTGTGCCGTCCCCGCTCACTGGCGGCGCCGCTGGTGGCGCGGCTTTGACCAAAGCCAACGACTTGCCACCCGGCTCTCCCTCCTCTGGCAACGCCCCCTGCTGCCTGCGCTGTTACGCCAACATGCCACGGCAAGCCAGCAGGGGCTGAAACGCACACAGCGGGAACGCAACCTGCGCCGCGCCTTTCAATGCGTCACGCCCGTGACAGGACTCACCATCACGCTCATAGACGATGTCATGACCACCGGCAGTAGCGCCAGAGCCGCAAGCCGCACCCTGATTGACGCAGGCGCCCATCAGGTCCATGTCTGGACGCTGGCACGCACCCTCCCCCACAAGCACACCCTGGACGCTCACAATGGGTGAAACCCGCCCCCAGCCTAGGCATAATGTCGGCTTATTCATGGAGGGAATGGAATGAAAACAATAACAATCTTGCTTGCCGCCTTGCTGGTATTACCCCTGACAGCCCTTGCCGAAGACCGCTACAGCGGCGTCACCATGATTCGTGGCACCGTCATTTCGGTCGGCCGGGTCGACCCCACGGAAAACATCGATACCGGCTTCTTCGTCGATGCCAACTACAGCAGTGTGGCCATCAACGGCGGTATCGCCACCAAAAAATTCGGCGATTCGCCAATTCGCTCCGCGACCATTGACGGTACCTCTGCCGCAGACGGTGAACGGGTCAACAACGCCTATCTGGGCACAGGCTTCGGCCGCTTTATCCAGATCCAGTATGGCCATGGTAACCACGATGGTCTGATCCGCTACCGTTCCGATTTCAACTATCGCGATGTGGTGGATTTCTTCAGCGGCAGACGCACTCCCAAGGACCGCTTCACACTGGGTGACCGGCTGACCTTTACCATTGCCATTGAGCAGTACCTGGAAGACGAAGAAGAAATTTTCGACAACGCCACCTGGGGCATTGGCCTGCTGTTCTAGCCCCCCCTGCGAGCCGAGATGGAAATACACATTGCCCAGGGGCACAACCCGCCCCACAACATCCACGGCATCACGGTTGTGATTGATGTGATCCGTGCGTTCACCACCAGCCACCATGCTTTCCGCAAGGGGCTGCGTTGCATCTGGCCGGTGGCCAGTGCGGAACAGGCTTTTGCCCTGCGCGATGAGCATCTTCCGGATGCCCTGCTGGCCGGCGAAGTGGATGCCCTGCCCATCAAGGGCTTTGACTTCGGCAATTCCCCCTGGGAGATTGATCAGGCAGAGCTGGCCGGTCGGGAGATGATCATGCGTACCACCAACGGGGTCGCCGCCACATTACGTGCCCGCGACAGCCGGGAAGTGCTGGTGGCCAGCCTGGTCAATGCGGAAGCTACCGCCAACTACCTGCGCCAACAGAACCCGCCCACGGTGGTGCTGGTGGCCTCCCACCCCACCGGCGATGAAGACGTGGCCTGCGCCGAGTACATTCGCCATCTGCTGGGCGGAGAGGGCATCACCTACGAACAGGCACGGGATCGCACCCTGAACGCCCACGCCGCCCAGAAGTTTTTCAACGGCACCCACCCTCGCTTGCGGGCTGCCGACATTGAAGCCGCCGCCAGCACCGAGGGCCCTGACGCCTTGGTCATGCGCGTCCGCTTCGACCCCTTCCCCTGCATCACCGCTCATTAAGGAGCCTGCCCCGGGGCGTCAGACCACCAACGTCTGACGTCCGACTGCCCGCCCATTGATCCCGAACGTCAAGATTTCCGTCCGTTATGATCAATGCGGCGCCGGGAAAGATCTTGTTACTGTTGGGGCAACCTAAAACGGACAGGACATCCCCATGATTCAGTGGTCAGAACAACAACAGATGATCCAGAAAATGGTGCGCGACTTCGTGGAAAAGGAAGTGGTGCCGCAGCTGGATGACATCGAGTACAACGGCGTACCGCCCTACGACATCCTTCGCAAACTGATCAAGACGTTTGGCATGGATGTGATGGCCAAGCAGAGTTTTGACAAGCAACTGGCCCGGGAAAAAGCCATCGCCGCCGGCGACGCCGTAGACGACAAGAAAAAGAAAGAGGGCCCTTCCGCCATGGCCGGGGAAGAAGCGGCCATGCGCATGATCCCCATCATCGAAATCTGTCGCCATGCCCAGGGGCTGGTGACCGCCATGGGTGTTTCCATGGGCCTCGCCGGTGGCGCCATCATGAGCAAGGGCACCATTGAACAGAAAGAACGCTGGGCGCTACCGCTGCTGACACTGGAAAAAGTGGGTGCGTGGGCGATCTCTGAACCCAATGCCGGCTCCGACGCCTTCGGCCAGATGAAAACCGTGGCCCGCCGCGACGGCAATGGCGGTTACATCATCAATGGCAGCAAGACCTGGATCACCAACGGTCCCTTTGCCGACACCATCATCCTGATCTGCAAGCTCGACGAGGAAGGCGTGCCGGCCGAGCAACGCAAAATCGTTTCATTCATCCTCGACAGCGGTATGGAGGGTCTGGAACAGTCCAAGCCATTCAAGAAGATGGGCATTGGCTCCTCCCCCACCGGCGAGCTGTTCCTGTCCGACGTGAAAGTCGGAGCAGATCGTCTGCTTGGCGGCAGCGAAGACAGCTACGGCCGCAGCGGCGCCAAGGGCACGTTCATGCAGGAACGCGCCGGCGTTGCTGCCATGGCACTGGGCATGGTGGAGCGCGCCATGGAGCTGTCCGTCCAGTACGCCAACGACCGCAGCCAGTTCGGCCGTCCGATTGGCCAGAACCAGCTGATCCAGCTCAAGCTGGCCAAGATGGAAGTCGCCCGTACCAACCTGCAGAACATGGTATTCCGCTATATCGAGATGACCGCCGAAGGCAAGCAGATGACCCTGGCCGAAGCCTCTGCCATGAAACTCTATGCCGCCCAGACCGCCATGGAGGTCGCCACCGAGGCGGTACAGATTCATGGTGGCTACGGCTACATGCGAGAATCCCGTGTCGAGCAACTGATGCGCGACGCCAAGATCCTGCAGATTTATGCCGGGACCGACGAAATGCAGGTGATCGCTATCGCCCGGGACCTGTTAAGCCGAGCCTGACCTGCTGGCGCCCCACCTGTGGTGGCTGGGGCGCCTTCCAAAATGCAGAATCGCGCATATCCCTGCAGGTACAAGCGTACCCATATTGACCAAGGCGCCCAACCCTCTGGTTAATGTGGTCTTCATCACACTTTGTGATGCCTCTAAACTCACGCCTTCTTCGTAGTGGGCGCCAGACTTCTGGCCCAGGTGAGTGAGATGTTAGTACGCTATAGGGCTGATCGTGCCGCTGTTGCCCTGGTGTTGGCGGTCTTTTTCATTCAATGCATGCTGTTTTTCTTCAGCTCGGGCCTGACTACCTGGCTGGCGGTGCTCGCATTGATGCCGGTGCAAGTCTCTTGTGGCGCCATCTGCCACAACCATCATCACGTGAATACCTTCGTGAAGAAGCCCCTCAACCGCCTGTTTGAATGCATTCTCTACCTGCAAACGGGCACCAGCCCCCTGAGCTGGACCCTGCACCACAACATCGGGCACCACAAACTGTATCTGGACCCGGAGAATGATCCCTCTCCATGGCAAATGGCAGACGGCAGCCTGATGCCACGCTGGCGTTATGTGCTGGTCAACACACTACGCATCTACCCCGAAATCCATCAGATCGGGCAGCAGCACCCTCAGCTATATCAACGCTTTCTGCGATTGTTAGTGCTTGCCAACATCCCACTGATCGCCGCGTTGCTGTATGACCCGCGCAACGCCTTACTGGTCTTTGTGGTCCCCATGGTTTTCATGCTCTTCATGCTGCTGGACAATACCTACGGCCAACACGCAGGCACCGGTTTTGAAGACCATTTCCATGCCTCACGCAATGTGGAACTCAAACGCTACAACCTGCCCTCCTGGAATCTGGGCTATCACACCGCCCATCACATGCTGCCCGGGCTGCACTGGAGCCAGCTGCCCGAGCTGCATGAGCAGATCCGCCACCGGATTCCCGAGCACCTGATTACCGAGAACGTACTGCTACAGTGGGAGCCGGGGCGACAACAGCGCGGAGGACTATCCTCATGAATCGTCGCCACCTTCGGCTGCTACTCACCACTCTGCTGCTGGGCTTCGCGCCTCTCGCACAGGCCGCAGACTGCTACTATTACTGGGTTCATCAGTGCCTCAACGTGATCGATGCCAGCCAGCGCAAGATCGAGCAGTTTGTGCTGATTTCACCCGCGGTTAACTATCTGAACAGTGGCGACAAACAGTGCACCGACGCCGTGAGCGAGCGCCAACAACAACTGCAGGAAGCCTTGCTTGCCCCCTTTAACAAGGCCGCCAGCAAGATAGAGGCCTGTGACACACCACTGACCGACATCCCTGCGAGGGTGTACGACAACCCCCAAAAAGCGACCTGGCATTACAGCCGTAGCCGCCGGGAGTCACCGGGCAAGACCATTGTCCCATTGGCCGATCTGCCCGCACTGTAAGGCGCCACACTGCCACTGGCGGCATGCCGCCCCTGTTATGCTATGATCTTCAGGCTTTTTATCTTCGGGGCGAATAATGAAAATAATCAAAACTGCCGCGTTCCTGCTGTCTACCCTGACCGTAACGCTGCTGGCTGGCTGCCAGGGCATGCAGGGTGACCGTGAAGGGGATTACTACTTCTCACCGGCCGGCGCCTACATTCTTGACCTGAGCATCAATACCTTTCGGGGTGAAGTGGTGCTGGATGAACGCTGTGACCGTAACGGCGGCTCCGCCACCTTCTGGGATGGCAGCGGGCGACTGTTCCGGGTGGACTACCTGAACGTGCAGAACCACCCCATGATCCAGGCTCCGCGCTTCGCCTCGGATCTCACCCTGCTCAACCTGACACTGAACAGTTACCTGCGTGATGTGGTGGCCAAGGCACCGATGATCACCAGCGCCGAAGCGTCCTACCGGGAATTCATCGAAGATGCCGATCCCAAAGCGCTGTTCGCCATCATCGGGATAAACGTGGACGCCGCCCAGGTCAAGGACAGCGACGTGGAAAGCGGCACCTACTACTACGGTTTCCTGCTGTTCAAACGCGGTGACCTGATTTATGTCCTGCAGCACCGTCAACCGGTACTGATGCCCGAGAAAATGAAGGCGGTACTGCTGAATCTGGCCGCAGGAATGGAGATCCCGGGCCGGGTTCGCGATGACACCGACCTGGAAAAGCTGCGCCGCATCCTCAAGAAAATGGCGCCAGGCGGCACCGATGGCGACCCGGTTCGCCTGTGTGAGCCGGCCAATCCTGCCTGATTGATTACCCGCTGTGGATGCATGCACAATGAAACGTGCATGCATCCACGCAAGGTAATGACATTCCCATGAGCACAACCTCACTCAACAGGCAGCAATGTGACGCCTGCCGCGCTGACGCTCCCCAAGTGACCGAGCAGGAACGGGAAACGCTGTTCCCGCAGATCCCGGAGTGGATTCAGGTAGAAGAAGACGGCATCGAGAAACTGCAGCGGCATTTTCCGTTCAGGAATTTCGTACAGGCACTGGCCTTCAGTAACCGGGTCGGCGAACTGGCCGAGCAGGAAGGCCACCACCCAGCCATTCTCACGGAATACGGCAAGGTAACAGTGACCTGGTGGACCCACAAGATCCGTGGCCTGCACCGCAACGACTTTATCTGTGCCGCCAAGACAGACGCCCTGCTCAACGACTGACCGTTTGCGCCAGCCAGCTGAACTAAACGGTTTTCCGGCGCATCCCCCGGCTTTGTTAGCATCCCCGGTAACTGAGGAGAAACTGACATGGCCCTGACCGAAGAACAGAAAACCCTGATCAAAGCTGCCAGCGACAAGACCTTCCCGTTCGTGGAACGTTGCGAAGTGCAGACGCTGGAAGTCGACCGCGGCTACTGCAAGATGCTGATGCCGTTCAAGCCCAACATCAATCACGTGGGCATCATGTATGCCGGCGCTCTGTACACTATCGCCGAGCTACCCGGCGGCACCATCTACCTGACGTCCTTCGACACCAAGAAGTTCTATCCCATCGTCAAGGACATGTCGATCCGCTTCCGTCGCCCCGCGACCACCGACGTCACCGTGGAAGTGACCCTGAGCGAAGAAGAGATCCAGCGCATTGAAAGCACCACGGAAGAAGTGGGCAAATGCGACTTCGAATGGGATGTGGAACTAAAAGACGCCAACGGCGAGGTGGTTGCCATCTCCCACAACGTCTACCAAATGCGCAAGATTGGCGCGTAAGACGCATCAAGCTGCACGCAACAACGCAGGTGATCGCGCAAGCGACTCAAACAAAAGAGGCCGCGCCCAAATGCTGGACGCGGCCTCTTTTTTTAACTCACAGCTCACAGCTGATAGCTGATAGCTGATAGCTGATAGCTGATCATTCCACCTGCTCACAGAAACCTGACGGCCCCATGTTAACCGTCGTGGTGCATTTCCACTCGATTCCTCTGGGCCCCCGGCTATCTACCGGCCAGGTCGTCAGCTCGTGCCCCTCCAAACGCCCTGCCAGCTCCAGTTTGAGCATGCCCTCCTGCAACAAGTACGCCCGCTTCACCCGATCATCAATCAGCTGCTCCTGGGCAACTCCCAAATCAGACAGGCTTTGCGGCCAGCTCCCTGAGCTCAGGTAATACTCGGTCATATACATGCGCAGAGCGGAGACAGTCGAAAAACTCTGCGCCAACTCCGAGCGGTCACGGCTGGCACTGAATAGCTCCCAGGTTTTAGGATCGATACCCGGAGGGACCGGCGCGTTGTCCGGCACCGCCTTGGGCTGCGTCTGCGGCATGGGCACTCGGCGCGCCAGCACATCCACATCGGCACTGTATCGTGCCCGCAGAGAGCATCGCGAACCGCTCCAGCGCTGACCATCCAGTACCGGCGCCTCGCCCATCAGCTGGCTGCGATAGGCATCCTCAAGCAGCGATTCGCTGAGATCTTGCTCCCGGTAAGCCAGCTTGCGCTGCTGATAGGCATCCGTAGCAGCAATCACGCTCAGCAGACTGACCTGCAGCTCTTGCGTCATTTTTTCCAGCGCCCGGGCACAGACTTGCTGCTCGGTTTCCCCCTCTGCGGCACGCTCCACCTTGGCAAGCGCCAGAGACATGGACAACGCTGGAAGCGCCCAGCCCAGCAACAACACAACCATCAACAATCGCATGAGAATCCTTCCCCCTGAACAGCGGCAAGCTTCAAGCTACAACGCGAATCAAGGACCTGTCAGGGCTGGTACCGCCGGAGCCGCGCCGACACCATGGTCGCGACTCCAGTATTCAACACACATCAACCCTTCAAACGCGTTGCCGCTTGTAGCTTGGTTATTTCGTGCTGAACTCGTGCACAGCCTCAATGAATACACGCGCATGTTCAGGGTCCACTTGCGGGGTAATGCCGTGCCCCAGGTTAAAAATATGCCCCGGGTGATCGCCGAAGTCCGTGAGGATACGCTTTACTTCAGCACGAATGGCCTCTGGTGCCGCATACAATACTGCCGGATCCATATTGCCCTGCAGGGCCACCTTGTGACCGACACGGCGACGGGCTTCCCCAATATTGATGGTCCAGTCCAACCCCAGACCATCACAACCAGTCTCGGCCATGGACTCCAGCCACAGCCCGCCGTTTTTGGTAAACAGGATCACAGGAACCTTGCGGCCATCATGATCACGGATCAGCCCGTCGACAATCTGCTTCATGTACTTGAGCGAAAACTGCTGATACGCCTCGGCGGACAAAGCCCCACCCCAGGTATCAAAGATCTGTACTGCCTGGGCTCCGGCACGAATCTGCGCATTGAGGTAACCGGTAACGGACTGCGCCAGTTTGTCGAGCATCGCGTGTGCCAGCTCCGGCTGACTGTAAACCATGGCCTTGAGGTGGCGGAAATCCTTGCTGGAGCCGCCTTCCACCATGTAGGTGGCCAGGGTCCACGGGCTACCGGAAAAGCCGATCAACGGCACTCGGCCATTGAGCGCCCCTCGAATGGTGCTGACGGCCTTCATCACATAGCCGAGATCGGCCTCCGGGTCGGGAATCGGCAAGGCCGCCACATCTGCTTCGGTGCGCACCACCTTCTTGAACTTCGGCCCTTCACCCGTTTCAAAATAAAGCCCCAGCCCCATGGCATCCGGGATGGTAAGAATGTCGGAGAACAGGATCGCCGCGTCCAGCGGATAGCGCTCCAGCGGCTGCAAGGTAACCTCACAGGCAAGATCCGCGTTCATGCACAGATCCATGAACGACCCCGCATGCTCACGGCTGGCACGGTACTCCGGCAAATAACGTCCGGCCTGCCGCATCATCCAGATAGGGGTACGTTCAACATTCTCTCGGTTGAGTGCACGCAGGAAGAGATCATTCTGAAGTGGCGCAAAGCTGGTCATGCAATATCCTGAATCTGACTGGCACACGGTGTGCCGAACGAGTATGAATAGCGAACTTTACCTGATTGGCAACCAATACGCCCCCTCCCTGCACATACAGAAAGGCCCGCATTCGCGGGCCTTTCTGTCAGGATGGGCACATACCGGGATTACACATCCAGGTAGTCCAGAATCCCCTTGGCGGCTTCACGGCCTTCCCAGATGGCGGTCACCACAAGGTCAGAGCCACGCACCATATCCCCACCGGCAAAGATCTTCTCGTTGCTGGTCTGGAAGGGAAACTCCTGCTCTTCCGGCGCAGTCACGCGACCGGAATCATCGGTGTTGATACCTTTGTCAGCGAACCAGTCCGCCGGGCTGGGCCGGAAACCGAAGGCAATGATCACGGCATCCGCAGGCAGGATTTCCTCACTGCCCGGGATCGACTCGGGGCGGCGACGGCCATTGTTATCAGGTTCACCCAGCTTGGTTTCCACCACCTTGATGCCAACCACCTTACCGTCTTCACCCACCACTTCGATGGGCTGGCGGTTAAACAGGAACTGCACGCCCTCTTCCTTGGCGTTAACCACTTCCTTGCGGGAACCCGGCATGTTTTCTTCGTCACGACGGTAGGCACAGGTCACGGTGTCGGCGCCCTGACGAATGGAGGTCCGGTTACAGTCCATGGCGGTATCACCACCACCCAGCACCACCACCCGCTTGCCCTTCATGTCGATGAAGTCAGCGGCAGCCTTTTCCAGGCCCAGGTTACGGTTCACGTTGGAAATCAGGAACGGCAGCGCTTCGTGCACGCCATCCAGATCTTCACCCGGGAAACCGCCTTTCATGTAAGTGTAGGTGCCCATGCCCATGAACACGGCATCGTACTCGGCCAACAGCTCATCGATGCTGATGTCCTTGCCCACATCCACGCCCAGACGGAATTCCACACCCATGCCTTCAAAGACTTCACGGCGCTTGGCCATGACCGGCTTTTCCAGCTTGAACTCGGGGATACCGAACGTCAGCAGGCCACCAATTTCTTCATAACGATCGAAGACAACCGGTTTCACCCCGTTGCGGACCAGCACGTCAGCACAGCCGATCCCGGCCGGGCCCGCCCCGATAACCGCCACTTTCTTGTCAGTCCAGACGACCTTGGACATGTCCGGACGCCAGCCCATGGCCAACGCGGTATCGGTGATGTACTTCTCGGTAGCACCGATGGTCACCGCACCAAAGCCGTCATTGAGGGTACAGGCCCCTTCACACAGACGGTCCTGGGGGCACACACGACCACAGACTTCCGGCAGGGAGTTGGTCTGGTGACTCAACTCCACCGCTTCCATCAAATTCCCTTCGCTGATCAGTTTCAGCCAGTTGGGAATGTAGTTGTGTACCGGACACTTCCACTCACAGTAGGGGTTACCGCAATGCAGGCAGCGGTGCGCCTGATGCTCCACTTCCCGGGTTTCAAACGGGTAGTAGATTTCCTCGTACTTGTGCTTGCGGTCGTCAATGTCCTTTTTCTTGGGATCGTGCCGTGGCACATCCAGAAACTGGAAATTGTTGCTCAAACGTTCAGCCATGTTCTCCCCAACCTCCGTTATGCCGGATTGGCGCGCGTGGTGTTCAGCAGGCTGTCCAGGCTCGCGGCCTTGGGTTTCACCAGCCAGAACTTGCGGCTCATGGCATCAAAATTATCCAGAATGTACTGGCCCCATTCGCTGCCGGTCTCTTCAACATATTCGCTGATCACGCCGCGCAGATGGCTGCGGTGAGACTCGGTGGCTTCGGAACTGATGCGATGCAGTTCGATCAGTTCCGGGTTGATGCGGTCGAAGAAATCATTGTCCTCGTCCAGCACGAAGGCAAAGCCTCCGGTCATGCCGGCACCAAAGTTGTGGCCGGTCCGGCCAAGTACCGTGATGCACCCACCGGTCATGTATTCGCAGCAGTGATCGCCAGCGCCTTCTACCACCGCATGGGCTCCGGAGTTACGCACCCCGAAACGTTCACCGGCGGTACCAGCGGCAAACAGCTTGCCTCCGGTGGCACCGTACAGACAGGTGTTACCAATGATGGCCGTTTCCTGGCTCTTGAACGGGCTGCCCTGGGGCGGACGAATCACCAGCTTGCCGCCGGCCATGCCTTTGCCCACGTAGTCGTTGGCATCCCCTTCAATGTACATGTGCAGGCCGCCGGCGTTGAACACACCGAAGCTCTGCCCTGCTGTACCGGTGAAACGAACCTTGATCGGCGCGCTTTCCATGTCCAGGTTGCCATACTGCTTGGCGATGGCTCCAGAGACCCGGGCACCCACACTACGATCACAGTTGGTGATCGCGTAGTGGAAAGAACCACCGGACTTGTTGTCGATCGCCACCTGCATGTCATTGATCATGGTATCGCTGAGCAACGCCTTGTCGAACGGCTCGTTGCGATCCACCTGACAGTGGGTGGGCTTGTCTGCCGGCACCAGGTCGTTGCGCAGGATCGGAGTGAGATCCAGCTTGCCCTGACGCTCGGTTTCGCCTTCCAGCACTTTCAGCAGGTCGGTACGGCCGATCAGGTCCGGAATGCTCTTCACACCCAGCATGGCCAGCAGCTCACGAACTTCGCGCGCCACGAAGGTGAAGTAGTTGATCAACAGCTCAGGCGCACCGATGTAGTGCTCCTTACGCAGGTCTTCACGCTGGGTCGCCACGCCGGTGGCGCAGTTGTTCAGGTGACAGATCCGCAGGTACTTACAGCCGAGAACGACCATCGGCACGGTACCGAACCCGAAGGATTCCGCCCCCAGAATAGCCGCCTTGATCACGTCCAGACCGGTCTTCAGACCGCCATCGGTCTGCAGGCGGATCTTGTCGCGCAAATCATTGCCACGCAGCGCCTGATGCGCTTCTGCCAGCCCCAGCTCCCACGGAGAGCCCGCATAGCGGATAGAGGTCAACGGACTCGCAGCAGTACCGCCGTCATAGCCGGAGATGGTGATCAGGTCGGCATAAGCCTTGGCCACACCGGAGGCCACCGTGCCTACGCCGGGCTCGGATACCAGCTTCACAGAGACCTGGGCATCCGGGTTAACCTGCTTGAGATCAAAGATCAGCTGGGCCAGATCCTCAATGGAATAGATATCATGGTGCGGCGGCGGTGAAATCAGGGTGACACCGGGCACGGAATGACGCAGCCGCGCAATCAGGGTGTTCACCTTGCCGCCGGGCAACTGGCCGCCTTCACCGGGCTTGGCACCTTGGGCGACCTTGATCTGCAGCACTTCTGCATTCACCAGGTAGTGCGGGGTGACACCGAAGCGACCCGAGGCAATCTGCTTGATCTTGGAGACCCGCTCGGTACCGTAACGGGCCGGGTCTTCACCGCCCTCACCGGAATTGGAGCGCCCGCCAAGACGGTTCATGGCGGTTGCAATGGCTTCATGAGCCTCCGGGCTCAGAGCCCCCAGCGACATGCCCGCAGAGTCAAAGCGCAGCAGGATATTTTCCAGCGGCTCGACCTCATCCACGCTGATGGCATCCACATCATCACGCAAGGCGAACAGATCACGCAGGGTCGCTACCGGACGCTTGTTCACCAACTCCGCGTATTCGCGGTAAGCGTTCCAGTCGTTGTCCTGGGTGGCATGATGCAGAGCATGGATCACGTCCGGGTTGAAGGCGTGATATTCCTTGCCGTGGATAAACTTGAGAACACCGCCGGCATCAATCGGCTTACGCTGCTTCCAGGCATCTTTGACCAGATTCTTCTGGTCCGCCTCGAAGTCGACAAAGCCGGCACCCTGGATGCGGCTCGCCACACCCCGGAAGCACAGGTCCACCACCTCACGGTCAATACCTACCGCTTCAAACAGCTGGGCACCCCGGTAAGAGGTGATGGTGGAGATCCCCATTTTGGAGAGGATCTTCATCAGGCCCTTGTTGATACCCTTGCGGAAGTTCTTCTGCAGCTCTACCGCATCGCCCAGCAGCTCGCCGGAGCGCACCATGTCGGCGATAACGTCATAAGCCAGGTACGGATAGACCGCGGTGGCACCAAAGCCGAACAGCACGGCAAAGTGATGGGAATCGCGAGCCGTCGCGGTTTCCACAATAATGTTGGCGTCAGAGCGCAAACCTTTCTCGGTCAGAGAATGGTGAACGGCACCGGTGGCCATCAGCGCCGGGATGGTCAGGGTATCCTGGCCAATACCGTGATCGGTGAGCACCAGAATGACCTTGCCATCACGTACCGCTTTTTCCGCGGCGTCGCACAGATCCAGTACCGCCTGTTTCAGGCCGGCCTTGGGATCATAATGCAGGCTCAGTTTGGCGTGCTCATAGCCCGGACGCTGGATATTCAGCAGATTGGTGAACTTGGAGTGCGACAACACCGGCGTGGACAGAATTGCCCGGTCCGCATGGTCCGCCGTTTCCTCGAACACGTTCCGCTCAGCACCCACACAGGTTTCCAGGCTCATGACGATCGCTTCACGCAGCGGATCGATGGGCGGGTTGGTCACCTGGGCAAACTGCTGACGGAAATAGTCGTACAGCGGACGCTCACGCTTGGACAGCACCGCCATGGGCGTATCGTCCCCCATGGAACCTGTGGCTTCCTGCCCGGTTTCGGCAAGCGGACGCAGCACCTGATCACGCTCTTCAAAGCTGATCTGGAAGAATTTCTGATAGCTGAGCAGATCCTGCGGATCCACTTCGTCGGTGCGACCCACCTCGTGATCGTAGTCCGCCTCAATACGCAGGGCGTTACCCTTCAGCCAGTCACGGTAGGGGTGACGTACTTTCAACCGGTTATCGATATCCCGGGTATGCAGGACTTCACCGGTTTCCGTGTCCACAGCCAGTATCTGGCCCGGACCGACGCGGCCCTTGGCGACGACATCTTCCGGCTTGTAGCCGTAGACACCGATTTCAGAGGCCAGAGTGATGAAGCCGTTCTTGGTCACAACCCAACGCGCCGGACGCAGACCGTTACGGTCGAGCATACAGACCGCGTAGCGGCCATCGGTCATCACCAGACCCGCCGGGCCATCCCACGGCTCCATGTGCATGGAGTTATATTCGTAGAAGGCACGCAGGTCCGCGTCCATGGTTTCCACGTTCTGCCAGGCCGGCGGGATCATCATGCGCACGGCGCGGAACAGATCCATACCACCGGACAGCAGGATTTCCAGCATGTTATCCATGCTGGAAGAGTCAGAACCGGTACGGTTGACCAGCGGGCTCAGCTCTTCCAGCCCGGGCAACAGTTCGTTGGCGAACTTGCTTTCCCGCGCCAGCGCCCAGTTACGGTTACCCTGAACGGTGTTGATCTCACCGTTGTGAGCCAGGTAGCGGAATGGCTGCGCCAGCGGCCACTGCGGCAGGGTGTTGGTGGAGAAGCGCTGATGGAAGACCACGATGGCGGTTTCCATGGCCTCATCGCCCAGATCCGGGAAGAAGGCCGGCAGATCCACCGGCATCATCAGACCTTTATAGGAAATCACCGACGCCGACAGGGAGCAGACATAGAAATAGCCATCGCTCTCAATCGCTTTTTCGGCATGGCGACGGGCAAAGAACAGGCGACGGTTCAGCTCCTGCTCGGAGTTACCGTCTGCAGCGACCAGCACCTGCCAGAAACCCGGCAGAGAGGCGCGCGCCAGCTCACCCAGGCAGGCGTCATCCGTGGGCACTTCACGCCAGCCCAGCACCTTCACATCCTGCGCTTCAAGAGCAGCATCGATGGCGGCCTTCTGCTTGTCGGCCTCGGCGCTGTCAGGATGGGTAAACACCATCCCCACACCGTAGTTGTCCGGCAAGGCAATAGACGCATCCTGCGCAACCTTGCGGAAGAAAGAATCGGGTTTCTTGAGCAACAGACCGCAGCCGTCACCGGTTTTTCCATCGGCGTTAATACCGCCCCGGTGGGTCATACATGTCAGTGCTTCGATGGCGGTTTGCAAAAGCTCGTGGCTGGCGTTGCCTTCCATATGGGCAATCAGACCAAAACCACAGTTGTCCCGGAATTCTCCGGGCTCAGTGAGCCCCCGCACCAGCGTTGAGTTCTGCTGCATCAAAACCTTTCCTCTTGAAATTCAGAGACTTACAGAAGGCAAATGGCGTCAGGATAGTGGTGACGGCAAAAAAGGGATATGCATTCTACACATTGCGGGGTTGGGCGACAAATTGAACAGTCGCCCAACCCGCTTTTTTTCTTGAAACAGGACCTACAACTCGTTGCGAATGTCGGCCATCTTGCGGGGAAAAGGGCCAGCCTGGCGCAACTTTGCAGGCAACTCCGCCTTTGCGTCAAGCGCCGCCTGACGACTGGAATAATCCCCCGCCAGCACCAGCCAAACGGACTTTCCATTGCGGCGTGCCGCATAATAAGCCCCTTTTCGCGCCAGCTGGTCCAGCACACCGCGGGCATTGGCCTCTTGGCTTGTCACCGTAATCTGCAGAAACCAACGACTGTCATCCAGGGTCGCCAGCCAATCGGCCTGCCGATAACCCGACTCCCCCTCGGATGCCTTCGGCGCCGGCTTGCTGGCCGACATGGCCTCGGAGGCGGTCGCCTCAGCGGCGGGCTTGCTTTGCGACTCGGGCTTCGTCGCCTCGCCCTCATTATTCGCGGCTGGCGCCTGAGTGACCTGCATCTCCTTCTCTCTGGCCGCCGGCGACGACTGCATGACCGGATCGGAAACCGGCGTCAGCACCACACCACTTTCCGGGGCCGAGCGGACTCCTTCTTCACCAGCATCATTCAGGGGAGACTCGTCTGCTCCGCCGTCAGAGGCAGGATTGTCCAGATCCTCCAGCCGGGCCACCGGCTTCATGGTCGGCTGCAGCGGCTGCACCTGCGGCTCAGCTGCCACGGGCTCCCTTTCCGTTTCACCAACCGCTTCCGGCATGGGTAAGGCCAGATCCCGCCGCTCGGGCACCGGATCGACCTCATCGCTACCGGAGAAAACTGCCCACAGCAGCACCACGGCAACCAGAAGACCGCCCACTGCCACCAAATGCCGCCAGGGAGGAGCCGCACGGGTCGCACCTGCCTCTTCCTCTAACGGTTCGTCATACTCTTCGGCATCCTGTCCGGCCTCGGCGTCATCGAAATCGTCGCCCTCTTCCTGACGGGCAGCAAAACGCATGGAAGCCTCCTCCGGCACCTCCTCAACACTGCCAGCCCCAACTCCGACCGCACCGGACGTGGCAACCAACGGCGACTCGCCACTCTCGTGAAGTCGCGCCTTCAGCGCACCCAGATTCCCTGATACCGCCTCAGCATGCGCGCCCGACGCAGCATCATCCAGCTCCATACCGAGCACAAACCAGGCAAAATCCTGCACGTCTTCCGCTGCCAGCGCCGGAAGATCCAGTACATCATCAACAACAAAATCTGCGCCCTTGAGGCTTTCGGCAATACCGGGCAAGCCGCCGAACAGGTAACCCAGACGCGCACCCAGCTTTTGCTTGAGGGCCAGCATAGTGGCAACCGCAGCACTCTCCAGCTGCTCCGCGTTGTCGATAACAACAACAAGGCGCCCCTCAGCCAACGCCGCTTTCAGCACTTCAGGTAACGCTGCACGCTCGATATTGAAGTGCCGCAGCAACGCATCGATCACCGCATTGGCATCATGCTCGTCTGCGCCGTCCAGACGCACGACCTCCATGTCATCCAGCAAGGCCATGACTGCCTGCCCCAACAGGGTGGACACGCCGCTGCCTTCATCCCCCTCGAGCACAGCCACGGAACCCAGTCCGGCATGGGCCGTCAGTGCATCCAGAAAATCTCCACGGGATGCGCCACTGAAAAAACGGTCCTCATCAAACTCCACAGAATGCCTCCAGGGTTTCTTGCAGTGCGGCCGCCGGATAATCGGCAGTGACCACAGCATCGCCCAACGCCTTCATCAACACCAGGCGTAACTGGCCGTTATGCACCTTCTTGTCTAGTGCCATCAAATCCATAAATTGTGCGGCGGTCATACCCTTCGGCACCGCAACGGGCAGCCCCCAACTTTCCAGCAATGCCGTCAAGCGCGACTCCAGGCCTTCATCCAGCCAGCCAAGTCTGGCCGACATGCTCACTGCCATGACCATCCCGGCAGCCACAGCCTCACCATGCAGCCACTCGCTATAGCCGGTGGCCGTTTCCATGGCGTGGCCGAAAGTATGACCCAGGTTCAACAACGCGCGGTTACCCTGCTCGGTCTCATCATCGGCCACCACCTGAGCCTTGTTCTCGCAACTGCGGTAGATCGCCTCTGCCATCAGCTCTGAGTCTCTGGACAACAGTCGAGGGTTGTTGGTTTCCAGCCAGTCATAAAATTCCGGATCCCGAATCAGGCCATACTTCACCACTTCGGCATAACCCGCCGCCACCTCACGGGTCGGTAGCGTCTCAAGCACATCGGTATCAATCAATACCAACCGCGGCTGATGAAAGGCACCAATCATGTTCTTGCCACGCGGGTGATTCACCGCCGTCTTGCCACCCACGGACGAATCCACCTGGGCCAGCAATGTCGTGGGCACCTGAATGAAATCGACACCTCGCTGGTAGCACGCCGCCGCAAACCCGACCATGTCGCCGACCACGCCGCCACCCAGGGCAATCAGCGTCGTTGTGCGCGAATGGCGCTTCTCGAGCAACGCGTCAAATATGCTCTCCAGCGTCGCCAGTGTCTTGTACTTCTCCCCATCGGGCAGCACCAGGGTATCGCACTGGATTTGACTGAACTGTGACTGAAGCTTGTCCAGATAGAGCGGCGCAATGGTTTCGTTGGTGATGATCATCACCTGGTTGCCGCGAACTTGCTCAGCAAGCGGAAAAGTGTCGAGCAAGCCTTGCCCGATATGAATGGGATAACTACGTTCGGCCAGGGCCACCTGAAGTGTGCGCATCATGTCTCCGTGGTGAGAATCGCCGCAACCTGCAGAACGGCGCATGCTGAGCCAGCAAGCGCCCAATCAGTTACGTGGACTGGGGCACATTATCCTTGGCCGCGAGAGACCAAACAAGCAAGCACGTCATCCGCGACTTTCTTGAGGTTACCCGACGCCGTTGACACCACATGATGAGCCACCTTTCGATAGAGGGGATCGCGCTCGGCAAACAATGCTTCCAGCTTTGCCTGGGGGTCCGCTGTCTGCAACAGGGGGCGGTTTCGGTCATTACGGGTGCGAGCAAGCTGCACCTCAACCGGCGTCCACAGATAGACCACGCAACCCCGGTCATGCATCAGCGCCAGATTTTCCGGCGTCGTCACCACACCCCCTCCTGTCGCCAGCACGATGCCCGGCATGGCGGTCAGCTCATCAATGGCTTCGTGCTCACGACGACGGAAGCCGGACTCGCCTTCCACATCGAAAATCCAGGGGATATCTGCGCCGGTTTTCTCTTCGATCACCCGGTCAGAATCGTAGAAAGGACGTTCCAGTATCTGGGAAAGGTGTCGGCCCAGGGTGCTTTTACCTGCACCCATCGGGCCGACCAATATCAAGGAAGGAGTTGAATTATCTATCACCGACTCGCCAGCGCATCTTTCATCAACCGCGGCGTGATAAAGATCAGCAGCTCCTGCTTGGTATCACGGTTAACGGTCTTCTTGAACAGGTTTCCGATCCACGGCAGATCACCCAGGAAGGGGGTCTTGGTCACTGCGTTGATCTTTTCCTGCTGGAAGATACCACCAAGCACGACGGTTTCGCCATCATTGACCAGCACCGAAGTCTCAACCCGGTTGGTATCAATTGCAGCAGAGCCATCCGAGCTGAAAGAATCATTGTTCACCTTCAGCGTCATGATGATATTGCCATCAGGGGTAATGTGAGGGGTCACTTCAAGTCGCAACTCAGCTTCCACAAAATCGATGGACGTTGCACCGGAGGAAGTTGCCACTTCAAAGGGAACTTGCTGACCGGAGGCGATAACGGCAGGCTGCTGATCTGCGGTCAGCACCTTTGGCGTCGCCACCAGCTCACCATGCCCTTCGGCTTCCAGAGCAGAAAGCTCAAGCTCGATCAGACCGGAAGCCAGAGAGGTAAAGCCAACTGCAAAGCGTGATGCATCAGCAGAATCCACACCCAGATCAACGATCAGGTCATCGCCATTCTCAAGGCTTTCCATCTCGAAGTCATCAGGACCGAAATCAACATCATCGGGGTCCAGCGCGGTGTTACCGCCAAAGATCGTTGCATCCACATTACTCTGATGGAGGTCGCGAATGGACTGAAGCCGACCTGACACGCCATAGGTACGCTTGTCCTGGAGCATACTCTCGCCATCGAAGCCCAAACCACCCCAACGCACACCAAATTCATCGGTAATATCATTGGTAGCTACCACAACGCGAGCCTCAATCAGCACCTGCTGCACAGGAATATCCAGCTGCTCGATCAGCTCCCCAATTTCCTGAAGCTTCGCAGAGGTATCCTGAATAATCAGCGTATTGGTTCGCTGATCAACCACCACCGAGCCACGGGAAGACAGCAGAGCCTCACCCTTGCCTCCAGCATTGGAAATCAAGGCTTTCAACTCGGTCGCATTAGCATAGTTAATGTTGATGTACTGCGTGCGAAGCGGCGCCAGTGCCTCGATTTTCTTCTGACTTTCCAGCTCCAGCTGCTCACGGGCTGCAATTTCGTCCGCTGGAGCAACCAAGAGCACGTTACCTACCTGGCGCTTATCCAGCCCTTTTGTCTTCAGGATGAGTTCCAGCGCCTGGTCCCAGGGCACATTCTGTAAACGCAGGGTGATACGACCGCTTACTGTGTCTGACGCCACAAGGTTCAGGCCAGTAAAATCAGCTATCAGCTGGAGAACAGAGCGAACCTCAATATCCTGAAAGTTCAGCGACAACTTCTCGCCAGTATATTCAAACGCATCTTTCTTTTTCCGCTCAGCTTCAGTGCGACTAATCGGCTTCACATTGATGCTAAACTCATTATCCGCCTGATAGGCCATATACTCCCAAGTACCAGTCGGCTCGATTTCAATAATCGTGCTGCCATCGGTGGTCTTGGTGTCCACCATTCTTACCGGCGTAGCAAAATCGGTTACATCCAGCTTGCGCAGCAAATCATTGGGCACACCAGCCCCCACAAAACGCGCAACAATACGACCCCCTTCTTCCTGGACATCCACAGGAATCGTTGCTTTGGACAATGTCACAATGACTCGTCCTTCACCGTCTGTTCCGCGACGGAAATCCACCCCAGTCACAGAAGCCTCACCGGCTGCGCCGGATGCGGATGCCTGGCCAGTTTGCGCTCGGTCCCCACCCAACATCACAACCAGCGTGTCACCCTCTACTTCCGTGGTGTAACCAGTCAGCGAATCGAGATTAAAAATCAGACGGGTTCGATCTTTGGCCTCAACGATCGTGACACTGCGTGCATTGCCCGCACCCAGATTCTGACGCTTGCCGGTGATAGAGGTATCCGCACCAACCAAATCCAGCGCAATCCGTGCGGGCTGCTCAATACTGTAGCCCTTCACTTCCGGAACGCCACCTTCAAACTTTAGGCGCACCTCCATGGCATCACCGGACAGCGCATTGGCTTCGATAGATTTCAGGGTGTCCGCACCTGCAAGAGAAGCAAGGGTAGACAAAGCCCCGACCGCCAGTACTCCTGCCAGACGCCGGGACGCGTATTTTTTTGTTTTCAACATTGTATTTTTCATAACTGGATCCCCAGCGGCTGTTATTCGGAAAGCGTGACGTTGCTGGCTCGCTCCACCCAGCCATCACGCCCATCCGGAACGATTTCAATCAAACTTACCCTGGCCTCGGTAACTTCCCGGACCCGACCAAAGTTTTTCCCCATGTGACTCCCCGGCCTCACGCGCGACACAGCTCCAGAAGGATCTGCAATTAGCGCCTGCAACGTTTCACCCGGGCGATTGATGGTACCCACCATTTTCAATGAATCCAGCGGGAAGCGTTCCAGGTACTCCTTGGGACGCCCCATGTCAGGCTCAACCTTACGGCCATCCGGCACCACAATCAGCTGCTGGTCCACCGGCGGACTAAACGGAGAGCGAAGCTTATGCGCCGCATACGCGTAGGACGCAACGGGCTTGAACTCCGGCGGCGGCTCGATCCGGCCACGCGGGCGGGCCTTGATCTCCTGGAGCCGCGCATCCAGCTCACCCAGATTTGCCCCTGAACCACACCCCGTCAAACCTGACAGAGCAATGAAAATCACTGGTATTGCCAAAATCTGTTTCATCACACGCCCCCGTTATTTCTTCTTGCCAGTGGCCGACGCACCAACCGAGGCATCTCTGGAAGAGTAGCGGTAGGTCTTGGCGGTGATATCCATTTTCAGCAACCCGAGAGCCACTAGCTCTGGCTTGTTTTCTGGCGGACGACTAATAGTGAAATCATGCAAGGTTACAATCCGGGGCAATGCCGCCACCCCGGAAACAAAAGAACCAAAGCCATGAAAATCGCCAATCACCTCAATATCAATGGGCAGCTCGGCATAAAACTCCTTTTCCACCTCGCCCTGCAATGCAATGTTTTCAAACTCGAGACCGCTACCCAATCCGGTATGCGTAATGTCCTCAAGCAAGCCAGGCACTTCGGTGTCGATGGGCAGCTGCTTCAGGAGAGCACCAAAGGTCTGCTCCATCTCGGCAAGCTGCTTGCGAAATTGTTCAAGGTTATGGGCCTCGAACGCCTTCTTCTCGTAGGCCTGCAGCAAACTCGCCTCTTCCCGCTGCTGCGACTCAAGCACCCCTCCCAGATCCTTGATTGAGAAGAAGTACCCCAAAGCCAACACCGCGATCAGCACCAACAACGCAGCCACCACCTTCACTGGCGTCGGCCACCCCCCAACATTCTCGAAATCCAGACTGTTGAGCTCATCCATGAGCTCACGCAAATCCATATTTTTCAGCTCAGAGGCTTTCATTGTTTTTCTTCCTCATCCTGGCTGTTCGCGGAGGCCTGTTTGACCGTCAACTTGAAACTATTGGCTTCAGAACCATCCTCCAGAGCAGTCACATTCTGCAGCGTCGCTTCCTGGAACCAGTCTGACTCGTCCAGATTGCGCATCAGACGTGAAATACGGTTATTACTTTCTGCGACACCTGCAATCGTGTAGGTCTCACCGACACGCTTGATCTGGTTATAAAACACTCCATCAGGCAAGGTCTTTACCAGCTGGTCAAAGACATAGACGATCGCGGGCCGGTTACCTTGCAACCCCTGGATCACTTCCATTCTCGCCACCAACTCATCACGCCGCGCCTTCAGCTCCTTGATTTCCTTGATCTTGGAATCAAGCTCGGCGGACTTTGCTTCAATATGACTGTTGCGCGCACGCTGATCAGCAATTTGCTGGTTAACACTGGACTGCCAGAACCAGAACAAGGCAAAACCGATGACCGCCGCGATCACCAGCATGACGATAAATTCCTGCTGTTGCTGCTTGCGGCGCTCTTCACGCCACGGCAGGAGGTTAATTGTTGTTGTCATTGGTCAAAGCTCCTCAGGGCCAAGCCACAGGCGATCATCAGCGCCGGTGCATCATTGGCAATGGCAGAGGCACTTACCTTGTTCGCCAGCGCCATATCACTGAACGGATTGGCCACGGAACAGCTGGCCCCCACCTTTTCCTGAATCAGGTCATCCAGATCCGGAATCGATGCCGACCCCCCGGCCAGCAGGATATAGTCCACCTCGTTAAACTGGGTAGAACCATAAAAGAACTGCAGTGAACGATTCACCTGCTGCACCACCGCATCCTTGAACGGCTGCAGCACTTCACTTTCATAATCGTCGGGAAGCTCACCGGTCTTCTTGGCAAGGCCAGCCTCTTCCATGGAGATGCCGTAGCGACGCTGAATTTCCTCAGTCAGTTGCTTGCCACCGAACAGCTGCTCGCGGGTATACACGCTACGGCCCTGATGGAACACATTGAGCGTGGTCATGGTCGCGCCGATGTCAAAAACGGCGACGGTTTCCAGCTCATCGGCATTCGGCAGGGTAGGCAGCACCAGCTGGTAGGCACGCTCCATGGCGTAGGCCTCCACATCCACGACCTTGGCCTGCAGCCCACCGATTTCGAGGGCATCAGTACGCATTTCCACGTTCTCGGTGCGGGACGCCGCCACCAGAACCTCAACACGCTCATCGTTGCCTTCTACCGGCCCCACGACCTGAAAGTCCATGCGGACCTCATCCATGGGATAGGGAATATATTGATCGGCCTCGGATTTAAGCTGGGCTTCGAGCTCATCCTCGTTCAGGCTGGCATCCTGCTCGATCAGCTTGGTAATCACCGCAGAGCCAGACACCGCCACCGCCGCGGTTTTTACCCCCGGGCGCGCACGACTGACCAGGCGGGCAATCGCATCGCCCACCCCTTCCACATCGGTGATGTTCTTTTCGACAACCGCGTTGGCCGGCAGGGGTTCAACCCCGTAGCTTTCGACCTTGTAGCGGCCCCCGGATTTGGACAGTTCCAGCAGTTTGACTGCGGTAGAACTGATGTCGATCCCCAGTAGTGTCTGGGCCTTTTTTCTGAGGAAAGGCAGCACTGTCGTCGTCCCGTCTGGTTATTATTGAAGTGTTTTTTCTTGCTAAAGATACACTTACAGGTTTTTTATGTCGAATTACTTTAGGAGTTAGTAATAGCAGAACAGATATTAGATCACAACAACCTTTCCACCATATAATGACCCACTTCACGGGCCAGCTAGGCCCTTCTTCTGATCCCAGCCTGTAGTTGTCGAAAACATGCGTTTACCCCCCTGGATCCGATACCTGCTCCTTCTCCTCACCGCCGGCACCGGTGGAGGCCTGTTGATACTGGCCGCCAGCTACCTGTATCTGGCCCCCCAACTGCCCCCGGCCAGCCAGATTCGCGAGGTGGAATACCAGATTCCTCTGCGGATATACAGCCATGACATGAAGCTTGTTGCAGAATATGGCGAAAAACGGCGCCAACCAGTGACCTTTGATGAACTGCCGCAACCACTGGTACAGGCCGTACTGGCGGCAGAGGATGAGCGCTTCTTCAGCCATAACGGGGTAGACATGAAGGGGCTGTTACGCGCTGCAGTGGAACTGGCCCGCTACCGTGAGATCCGCTCCGGCGGCTCTACCATCACCATGCAGGTCGCGCGTAACTTCTTCCTCGGCCGCGAGCAGCGCTTCTTGCGCAAGTTCAATGAGATCGTACTGGCGATACAGATCGAGCGGGTACTCAGCAAGGAAGAGATTCTGGAGCTGTACCTGAACAAGATCTACCTGGGTCACCGCGCCTACGGCGCCCAGGCCGCGTCCCAGGTTTACTACGGCAAGGATATCGGTGAACTGAATGTAGCCCAGATGGCCATGATTGCCGGGCTACCCAAGGCCCCCTCTGCCTACAACCCCATCACCAACCCGGAACGGGCTCTGGTGAGGCGCAACTGGATCCTGTTCCGGATGGAAGAAACCGGCGCTATCAGCCACGAAGAACGGCTGGCGGCCCAGCAGCAGCCCGTATCGGCCCGCTTCCATGCCGCCCAACCAGAGGTCGAAGGCGCCTATTTCGCCGAAATGATCCGTCTTCAGGCCATGGACCTGGTGGATGCCGATATCTACACCGATGGCATCCGCATCATTACCACCCTGGATAGCGCCAAGCAGACCGCCGCCGTACACGCCCTGCGCGACGGACTCCACAGCTATGATGAGCGGCATGGCTACCGCGGACCGGTGGCCCAGATAGACACATCCGCGCTGCCTTCACTCCCCGCCATGCAGCGCAAGGACCAGGAAACACCGCCTGAAGAAGCTGACGCCGGCCAACCCCTCGAAGAAGACAAAGCCGAACTGGAAAAGACCATCACCGGACTGGACCCCAGCGTCGCCGCCTGGGCCAAACTGCTGCAGAAACACCACCGGGTGGGCCCATTGCGCCCAGCCATCGTCACCGCCGTCAACGGACAACAGGCGGATGTGCTGTTCAGTGATGGCAAGCGGGCAGAGCTGCAGTGGGAGGACATCCAGTGGGCCCGCCGCTATATCAGCGACAAGTACGTTGGCAACGAAATCAGCAAGGCAAGCCAGGCCATGGCTACCGGGGACATCATCTACGTCCGTCCCGCAGGCAACGATGACGACCGCCGCTGGCGACTTGCCCAGGTCCCTCGCGCCCAGTCAGCACTGGTTTCCCTTGATCCCCAGACCGGTGCGATCGAAGCCCTGCAGGGCGGCTACAGCTTCAGCGCATCCAATTTCAACCGGGCCGTCCAAAGCAAACGCCAGGCAGGCTCGGTCTTCAAGCCCTTCATTTATACCTCCGCCATGGAGAACGGCTTTACACCAGCGTCCATCATCAACGACGCCCCAGTCGTGTTCGACGATGACAAACTGGAAACTGCCTGGCGGCCCACTGGCGCCAGCGGCAAGTTCTATGGGCCCACCCGCATGCGCGAAGCGCTGTACCGTTCGCTGAATCTGGTGTCCATCCGCATACTGCGCCAGATCGGCATCAGCCAGGCCATGGGCACCCTCAAGCGTTTCGGCCTCCCCACCGACACCTTTCAGCGAGATCTGTCACTGGCACTGGGCAGTGCCAGCGTCACCCCCATGGAAATCGCTACCGCCTACAGCATCTTTGCAAATGGTGGTTACCGGGTGCCTGCCTGGGGTATCCAGCGCATCGAGCGCGAAGATGGCGAAATACTCTGGCAAGCACCAAAGGTGATTCGCTGCGAAAGCCCCTGTACCCCCCCTGCAGACACCAGCAGCAACCCGGACAGCCAGCCCGCCCCACTGATGGCTCCACGGGTTTTGGATGAGCGGGTCGCCTGGCTCATGAACTCCATGCTGCAGGACGTGGTGCGTCGAGGTACCGGCCACCAGGCCAACCGTCTGGGCCGTCGGGACCTCGCGGGCAAAACCGGTACCACCAACGATCAGATGGACGCCTGGTTCTCCGGCTATTCTCCCGATCTTGTTGCCACCGTATGGGTTGGCTTCGACAATCCCGCCAACCTCGGCTGGGGGGAATACGGTGGCAAGGCCGCACTGCCCATCTGGATGGACTACATGGGACCCGCCCTGGAGGGCGTAGCCGACCATCAGCTGGAGCAACCCTCCGGTATTGCCACCGTGCGCATCAACCCGGACAACGGCCTGCTGGCCCGCCCCGAAAACCCGGATGCCATCAAGGAATACTTCATCGAAACCCAGGTGCCGGATCTGGAGCCCCCTCTGGCCCCCGCCGGCGGACATCGCGCTCCGGAACAGATCTTCTGATCAGCGCCCATAAAAAAACCGCCCATAACGGGCGGTTTTTTTATGGCTCGCAGACCCTGCTTACAACGCCGGAAAAATCTCATCCAGTGAATTGAGCGGGTAGTGCGACGGGTACCCTTTACGGGCCACACCGCAATCGACGGCGGCACGAGCCACCGCAGCTGACACTTTGCCAAGCAAGCGCGGGTCATTGGGTTTCGGAATGATGTAATCCGCACCGAAGGTCAGCGGCTCGCCGCCATAGGCGTCCAGCACCTCTTGCGGGGGCGCCGTGCGCACCAGCTCGGCAATGGCATGCACCGCAGCGATCTTCATCTCTTCCGTGATAGACGTCGAGCGGACATCCAGCGCACCGCGGAACATGTACGGGAAACACAGCACATTGTTCACCTGGTTCGGGAAGTCAGAGCGGCCAGTGGCCACAATGGCGTCAGGGCGAGCCGCCTTGGCCACTTCCGGGCGGATCTCCGGATCCGGGTTTGCCAGGGCAAAAATGATCGGCTTCTCGGCCATCTTCTTCACCATCTCAGGGCTAAGCGTATCCGGACCGGACACACCGATGAACACATCAGCCCCTTCAATGGCATCATCCAGCGTGCGCTTGTCGGTATCGTTGGCCAGCGCCGCCTTGTACTGGTTCAGGTCATCGCGACGGCTGTGAATAACGCCCTTGCGGTCCAGCACCAGGATGTTCTCCTTGCGGGCACCCATCTCGATCAACAAACGCACAGAGGCAACACCGGCAGCCCCGGCGCCAACACAAACCACCTTGATGTCTTCGATACGCTTTTTCTGGATTTCCAGGGCATTGATCAAGCCGGCTCCCACGACAATGGCAGTACCATGCTGATCATCATGAAATACCGGCACATCGCACTGCTCTTTCAGGATGCGCTCAATCTCGAAACACTCCGGGGCCCGGATATCTTCCAGATTGATCCCGCCGAAAGTGCGATGGATGCGCACCACCGTATCGATGAACGCCTGAGAATCCTCAGCATCCACCTCGATATCGAACACGTCGATACCGGCAAACAGTTTGAACAGGATGCCCTTGCCTTCCATCACCGGCTTGGACGCCAGCGCCCCCAGATTACCGAGACCGAGGATAGCGGTACCATCACTGATCACCGCAACCAGATTGCCTTTGGACGTAAAACGGTAGGCCAGCTCCGGCTCCCGCGCGATTTCACGCACCGGCTCGGCCACCCCGGGGCTGTAGGCCAGGCTCAGGTCACGGCTGGTTGCCGCTGGCTTGGTCACTTCAACACTGATTTTCCCGGGTCTCGGCTTGGCATGATATTCCAAAGCCGCCGTTTTCAAATCCTCGGACATGGTGGTCTCCGCTGGTCCCTTTGAGGGATATACACTGTGTTCGCAAGGTCAAAAAAGCAAAAAGCACCCGGCAGGGTGCTTTTGGCAAGTCTTAAAAGGGTTGTTCGCTCTCGCGATCAGTCCTTTTTGCTGCGCATCATGCCGAAGCGCTGCTTGAACTTGTCGATCTGGCCGCCGCTGTCAGCCTGCTTCTGCTTGCCAGTATAGAAAGGATGGCAGGCGGAGCAAACGTCGAGGGACATGTCACCACCACGGGTGGAACGGCTCTCGATCACGTTGCCACAGCTACAGGAGTAGGTGGCTGCCTGGTATTCGGGATGAATCTCTGGTTTCATTGCTGAGCTCCAATCTGTGTCGCTACCTGCCTCTACGACAGGCACCACACGGCTTGCGTCTGGGAAAAAGAAGGCGAATCATAACAGCTTGATTCCAATCCGCAAGCGCCATTATGCCCCGCTATGGGGGCTGCAGGCTCAGGAAACTCCGTGTCGACCAAACCCGTGCTGCAAATTGCCCTGCCAGTCCCCCTGCCTGGCTGCTACGACTATCTGTATTCCGGCTCACCGGCGCCGGCACAGGGCACCCGCGTCCAGGTCCCGTTTGGGCGCCGCACCCTGGTCGGCGTAGTGCATGGCCAGACCCAAAGCGATTATCCCAAACTCAAGGCCGTCAGCGCGGTTCTCGACGACACCCCGGTCTTCACCGCAGAACTTTATGCCCTTTGTGAACGGGCCGCCCGCTATTACCATCACCCGCTGGGCGAGGTGCTCAATTACGCCCTGCCCGCCCTGCTACGCCAGGGCGGCGATGCCCAGCCCAGCCAGGAAAAACGCTGGCGGCTCACCGAACGCGGCACCCATGTCAGCGACGAACAGGTCAGCCGAGCCCCCCGCCAGCACCAGGCCCTGCAAGTATTGCGCGAACACCCCAAAGGCCTGAGCAGCGCCATGCTCAACGCCCTCGACGTGGCCTCCCCGGCCCTTAACGCCCTGCGCGACAAGGGCTGGGCCGAACACTTCGTGGTCGAAAACGGCCCCGGCATCAGCAAGGAGGTACTGGCCGAGCCGCCACTGGCCGCCAACGGAGAGCAACAGCAAGCCATTAATGCCATTCAGGATGCAGAGGGCTTTACCCCCTTCCTGCTCGATGGAGTCACCGGCAGCGGCAAAACCGAAGTCTACCTGCAGGCCATGGCGCCCCAATTGGCCGCCGGCAAGCAGGTACTGGTGCTGGTACCCGAAATCGGCCTGACCCCGCAAACCGTGCAGCGCTTCCGGCAACGCTTTGCCGTGCCTGTCACCACGTTGCACTCCGGCCTCACCGACCGGGAGCGACTGGATAACTGGCTGGCGGCCCGGGACGGCAAGGCACGCATCATCATCGGCACCCGTTCGGCCATCTTCACGCCGCTGGCGAATCCCGGCCTGATCATTGTCGACGAGGCCCATGACAGTTCCCTGAAGCAGCAGGACGGTTTCCGCTACCACGCACGCGACCTGGCCACCTGGCGAGCCCAGACCCTGAACATCCCGGTATTGCTCGGCAGCGCCACCCCGGCACTGGAAACCCTGCAGCTGGCACGCGACCAGCGCTTCCACTGGCTGAAACTGTCGCGCCGGGCCACCGAGCAACAGCGCCCCGGCATCGAAATTCTGGACGCCACCCTCGCGCCTCCCAATCAGCCTCTGCTCCCCCTGTCACTGCAAGCCATCAAGCAGTGCGTGGACAACGGCAACCAGGCTCTGGTGTTTATTAACCGCCGAGGCTATGCCCCCATGATCCTGTGCCAGGATTGCGGCTGGCAGGCTGAGTGCAAACGGTGCGACAGCTTTCTCACCTGGCACCGGGCCGAAAACAACCTGCGCTGTCACCACTGCGACAGCCAGCAGCGCGTACCATCACGCTGCCCCAGCTGTGGTTCCAGCGCCATCCATGAAGCCGGTAGCGGCACCGAAAAGCTCACCGAGCTGCTGGAACAGTCCCTGCCGGTGCCGGTGATCCGCATCGACCGCGATGCCACCCGCCGCAAGGGGGAACTGGACAGCAAACTCAAGACCATCCGCCAGGGCGACCCGGCCGTGCTGGTCGGCACCCAAATGCTCGCCAAGGGGCACCATTTCCCGAAGCTGGCACTGGTAGCGATTCTGGATATGGACGCCGGTTTCCTGAGCGCCGATTTTCGCGGCCCCGAGCAAGCCGCCCAACTGTTGTTACAAGTTGCAGGGCGCAGTGGCCGCGAAGGTCAGGGCCGGGTATTGCTCCAGACCCGCCACCCGGACCATCACTTACTGCAGCTGGCCGCCAGCGGTGACTACCCGGCCCTGGCCAGCGCCCTGCTCGAAGAGCGGCGCATGGCCGCCTTGCCTCCTTTCGGCCATCTGGCCCTGTTCCGCTGCGAAGCCATGACGCTGGGCAAGGCCATGGCATTCCTTCAGGAGCTCGCCCAGCAACCGGTCGCCGACGGCGTGAATGTGCTCGGCCCGGTCCCCGCCCCCATGGAAAAACGGGCCGGCCGCTACCGAGCCCAATTGCTGCTGCAGGCCAGCCAGCGGGCGCCCCTGCATCAAACCCTGGAGCGCCTGCTGGACGCCGCCCGCCAATCACCACAGTCACGCCAGTGCCGCTGGCATGTGGATGTCGACCCCATCGACATGCTGTAAAAGTGGCTTTATCAGGGCGTGTCGCGGATGCGCGGGCATGAGATTTGAACTGGCACCCGACCTCGGATTGGCCGGCATGACGCCCCCTCTTGGCGGAGAGAAACGGCAAAAGCGCCCGGGTGCTGGCAGCTTTTCGACTCGGCGCTCCCTTTATCCTCTGTGGTAAAAAAACAGCCCGACCCATGCGTCAACCGCCCTTTTCCCGTACAATCGCCGGCCAGTCAAACGGCCCCGACGGACCCCATGAAAGAACGCCTGATTTCCCTGATTGAAACCGCTCTCGACACCCTGATCGCCGAGGGCACGCTGCCTGCCGACGCCAAGCGCCCGGTGCAAATCGACCGCACCAAGGACAAGAGCCATGGCGATTTCGCCACCAACATCGCGCTGATGCTGGCCAAACCCGCCGGCATGAAGCCACGCGACCTGGCCGACAAGCTGATTGCCGCCCTGCCGCAGGACAGCGCCATTGCCAAGACCGAGATTGCCGGGCCCGGCTTTATCAACTTCTTTCAGGCCAGCGACTGGCTCACCAGCCTGCTGGATCAGGCGTTGGCAGATGCCCATCTGTCCGTGCCCCGCCCACAACAGATCCAGACCGTAGTGGTGGACTACTCCTCCCCGAACCTGGCCAAGGAAATGCACGTGGGGCACCTGCGGTCGTCCATCATCGGCGACGCGGTCGTACGAACGCTGGAATTCCTGGGTCACAATGTGGTTCGCCAGAACCACGTGGGCGACTGGGGGACCCAGTTCGGCATGCTGCTCGCCTATCTGGAAGAGCAGAAGGACGAAGAGAGCGCCGCCGAACTGTCCAGCGAATTGAGCGACCTGGAAGGCTTCTACCGTGCCGCCAAACAGCGCTTCGACGAATCGGAGGCGTTCGCCACCCGGGCCCGTGGCCTGGTGGTCAAGCTGCAGGCCCATGACCCGGAATGTCTGAAACTGTGGGGCGAGTTCAACGCCATTTCCCTGAGTCACTGTCAGGCCGTTTATGACCGCCTCGGCGTCAGCCTGACCGCAGACGATGTACGCGGCGAAAGTGCCTACAACGACGACTTGCCACAAGTGGTCTCGGACCTGGCCAGCAAGGGCCTGCTCAGTGAAGACCAGGGCGCCCAATGCGTCTTCATGGACGAATACAAGAACAAGGAAGGCGACCCGCTGCCCGTCATCGTGCAAAAAGCCGACGGCGGCTACCTGTACGCCACCACCGACCTGGCCGCCCTGCGCTACCGCGCCGACACCCTTGGCGCTGACCGCATGCTCTACTTTGTCGACCAGCGTCAGGCCCTGCACTTCCAGCAAATGTTCAGCCTCTCCAAGCTGGCGGGCTTTGTGCCGGAAAGCACCGACCTGTCGCACATGGGCTTTGGCACCATGAATGGCCCGGATGGACGCCCCTTCAAGACCCGCGACGGCGGCACCGTAAAACTGATCGACCTGCTCAACGAGGCCGAAGAGCGTGCCTACGCGCTGGTGAAGGAAAAGAACCCGGAACTGGCAGACAGTGAGCTGCGCACCATCGCCCGTGCGGTCGGCATCGGCGCGGTTAAGTATGCGGACCTGTCCAAGAACCGCAGCAGCGACTACATCTTCAATTTTGACCAGATGCTCAGCTTCGAGGGCAACACCGCCCCTTACTTGTTGTACGCCTACACCCGGGTCGCCAGCATCTTCCGCAAGGCAGGCCTGAACATGGCCGATGTCAACGGAGCCTTCCTGCTTCAGGAAGACGCCGAACAAGCGCTGGCCGCGCGGCTGGTGCAGTTTGGTGAAGTTCTGCAAAGTGTGGCCGACAAGGGCTTGCCCAACCTGCTGTGCCTGTACCTGTACGAGCTCGCCGGGCTGTTCTCCAGCTTCTACGAGCACTGCCCGATCCTCAACAGCGAGGACGCGGCCCTGAAACAGAGCCGGCTCAAGCTGGCCGCCCTGACAGCCCGCACCCTGAAACAGGGCATGGAACTGCTGGGCCTGTCGCCACTCGAACGCATGTAACCCTGACCGCCAGGCTGGCAAGAACCAGGAAGGATCATGGCAAAGAACACAAAACGCGGGGCCAGCCGTAGCCCCACTCGCAAGAAAAAAACCCAACGCCAGGTGCCCGGCTGGGTATGGCTATTCACGGGACTGATGGTGGGTCTGTTTGGCGCCTTCCTGTTTCACCTGGGCAAAACCCAGATGGCGCAGGGCGACGACACGCCCACCATCGTCAATACCGACAAGCCCAAAGACAAGCCTGCCGCAAAGAAGGAAGAACCGAAAAGCGACGAGCCCCCGCAATTCGACTTCTATGCTGTCCTGCCCAAGATGGAAGTGATCGTTCCACAAAACGAAACGGACACCAGTACCCGTCAGTCCAGCACCGACAACAAACCCAAACAAAACAACAGTCAGCCAAAGCCTGATGCGGGCACCCGCAACAGTGATGAAAAATACCTGTTGCAGGCGGGCAGCTTCCGCCGCAACGAGGACGCCGACCGCCGCCGCGCCGAGCTGATCCTCAAAGGTTTCGAGGCCTCCATCCAGTCCGTAAACCTGGATAGCGGCGACAGCTGGCACCGGGTCATGATCGGTCCCTACAACAACCTCAACGCCATGCACCGCGCCCAGGACCAACTGGCCAGCAACGGCATCGAAACCCTGCCGATCAAGATGAAAAAATAGACGCCGGCACCCGCAGGCGGAAGACAATAGGGCAGGAACGGTCATCCGGCCGCGACAGCCCAAGCCCGGCGCTTCATTCGCGGTGGAACCACCGCTCCCACAGCTTGGCCTGCAGCGGGAAACGTGACCTCTGTCGGAGCTTGCCTGCAAGCGATAGCCTCCAATCAATCCCCCTTGCTTGCAGGCAAGCTCCCACAACAACACCCCAGCCAACGCCAGGTGCGCGACCTCCAACCTATCAGCCCACACCCAGACCAACCCGCGCTACTATTCACTGTTAACTGTTAACTATTCACTCCCTTTGAAGCTTGAATCCCCGCCCGCCAGCCCCACATCAACAGAATCACTATGAAAGGAGCTTAACGTGACCACTATCGTATCCGTACGCCGCGGCAACAGCGTTGTCATCGGCGGTGACGGCCAGGTGTCACTGGGTAACACCGTCATGAAAGGGAATGCCCGCAAGGTACGCCACCTTTTTCACGGCAAGGTCATTGCCGGTTTTGCCGGGGGTACCGCCGACGCCTTTACCCTGTTCGAACGCTTTGAAGCGCAACTGGAAAAACACCAGGGCCACCTGGTCCGGGCCGCCGTGGAGCTGGCCAAGGACTGGCGCACCGACCGCGCCCTGCGACGACTGGAAGCCCTGCTGGCCGTCGCCGACAAGGAAGCCTCCTTGATCATTACCGGTAACGGCGATGTGATCGAACCGGAAAATGACCTGATTGCCATCGGCTCGGGCGGCCCCTTTGCCCAGGCCGCAGCCACCGGGCTGTTACAGAATACCGAGCTGGGTGCACGCGAAATTGTGGAAAAAAGCCTGACCATTGCCGGCGATATCTGCGTGTTCACCAACCAACAGAAAACCATTGAAGAACTGAACTGGTAACCCGATGCCTAACCTGACTCCCCGCGAAATTGTTCAGGAACTGAACAAACACATTGTCGGCCAGGAACCGGCCAAGAAATCCGTTGCCCTGGCCCTGCGCAATCGCTGGCGGCGCATGCAGCTGCCCGCCGAAATGCGCGCCGAAGTCGCCCCCAAGAACATTCTGATGATCGGCCCCACCGGCGTCGGCAAGACCGAAATTGCCCGCCGCCTGGCCAAGCTGGCCAACGCCCCCTTCCTGAAGGTGGAAGCCACCAAGTTCACGGAAGTGGGCTACGTGGGGCGCGATGTGGAATCCATCATCCGTGACCTGGTAGAAATGGCCATCAAGATGCTGCGCGAGCAGGAAATTGCCCGTGTCGGCAGTCAGGCTGACGATGCCGCCGAAGACCGCATCCTCGATGCGCTGTTGCCCACCGCCAGAGGCGCAGAGGAAGACAGCAAAACCGACAACAGTACCCGCCAGATCTTCCGCAAAAAGCTGCGTGAAGGCGAACTGGACGACAAGGAAATCGAGATCGACGTGGCGGCCAATCCGGCAGGGGTGGAAATCATGGCCCCGCCCGGCATGGAAGAAATGACCAGCCAGCTGCAACAGATGTTTTCCAAAATGGGCGGCAGCGGCCGGCGCAAGACACAAAAACTCCGTGTGCGCGAAGCCTACCGCCTGATCCGTGACGAAGAGGCCGCCCGTTTCGTCAATGAAGACGAGCTGAAAGTGAAAGCCATCGACGTGGTGGAAAACAGCGGCATCGTGTTCATCGATGAAATCGATAAAGTGGCCAAACGCGGAGAAGGCGGCGGCACCGATGTGTCCCGTGAAGGCGTGCAACGCGATTTGCTGCCCCTGATCGAAGGCTGCACTGTGTCCACCAAATACGGCATGGTGAAGACCGATCACGTACTGTTTATCGCCTCCGGTGCGTTCCATCTGGCCAAACCCAGCGACCTGATCCCGGAGCTGCAAGGCCGGCTGCCGATCCGCGTCGAACTCAGCGCCCTGAGCCCGGAAGATTTCCAGCGCATCCTCACCGAGCCCAAGTGTTCGCTCACTGAACAGTACAAGGCGCTGCTGGACACCGAAGGCCTGAAGCTGGAGATCACCGAGGACTGTATCCGCCGCATTGCAGAAGTGGCCTGGCAGGTTAACGAACGCACCGAAAACATTGGCGCCCGCCGCCTGCACACGGTACTCGAGAAACTGCTGGAAGAAATCAGCTTCGACGCTGATTCGCTGTCCACCCAGTACCATGACAAGCCTCTGGTGCTGGATGCCGAAGCGGTAGACCGTTACCTCGGAGAGCTGGCAGACGACGAAGACCTGAGCCGGTATATCCTGTAAACGGCTGAAGTCTGACGACGGACGTCTGACGCTATCACCCTGCGTCAGACGTCTGGCTTCCGACGCAGGACCGCTTTCCTGCTATTATCCCCGCCGGAGGAAAAACCATGACCGCCGGCGAACAGCTTCAACACTATCTCGAGCGCTTCTTTGCCTTGCGCCAGCACGGCGACGACGCCCTTTTTTTGGCCCGTCTGCGCCGCCTTCAAGAGTGGCAAGGCGAGCGACTCAAGCATACCCATGCGCACCTGCTCGACGATCCCGTTACCGCCGAGGGCATTCAGTTTTTACTGGACGATGTCTACGGAGGTCGCGAACTGCTGCCGGTTGCCCGGGAGATTCGCCGCGCCTTGCCCAAGGCCATGAAGTTGCTGCCTGAAAAGGTCATGGCCACCTCTGCCGCCGCACTGGAGGCCGCCATTCTGACCCAGGAACTGGACGAAGCCGTCACCCAAACGCTGGGAGAGGCACTGGATCAACCGCTCACGGAAATGACCTACCTCAAGGGCTTCCGCCAGGACCACCATCACAATGACCGCCTGCGGCAAGTGCAGCTGGTGGCCGAACTGGGCCACAGGCTGGATCGCTACATTCGCTCACGCATGCTCCATGCCACTTTTCGTATGGTGCGCAAGCCAGTCCATGCGGCGGGCTTTTCGAACCTGTATGATTTCATGGATCGCAGTTTCCGGGTGATGAAACCGGTACCCAGTGTGGGCCTGCTGCTGGAGCAGCTTGCCGCCCGCGAAGAAGCCATTATGCAAAAGGTCTATGCCGGCCACCCCACGCCTTTCGAGAATTGATATGTCCGACGACAACAAGGTCACACACTTCGGCTACCAGCAGGTACCGTGGCAGGAAAAACAGCAAAAGGTGGCCGGCGTATTCCGCTCGGTAGCGGGAAAATACGATGTGATGAACGACCTGATTTCCATGGGCAGTCATCGCATTCTCAAGCGCATGACCATCGAATTGGCCGGCATTCGCCCTGGCCACAAGGTGCTGGACCTGGCCGGCGGCACTGGTGATCTGGCCATCAAATTTTCCCGCCTGGTCGGCGAAACCGGTCAGGTTGTGCTGGCCGACATCAACGACGCCATGCTCGAGGTTGGCCGTGATCGACTGTTCGACGCAGGCTGCAGCCACAACACCCAGGTCGCCCAGGTGAATGGCGAGTGCCTCCCCTTTGAGGACAACACCTTCCATTGCATCACCATCGCCTTCGGCCTGCGCAATATCACTGACAAGGACGCCGCCCTGCGCTCCATGCTGCGGGTGCTCAAACCCGGCGGCCGCTTGCTGGTGCTGGAGTTTTCCACCCCCACCAACAAGACCCTGGCCAAGGCCTACGACGCCTATTCTTTTGCGGTCTGGCCGCGGCTCGGCAAACTGATCGTCAACGACGCCGACAGCTACCAGTATCTAGCCGAATCCATTCGCATGCATCCGGATCAGGACACCCTGCAAGGCATGATGGATAACGCCGGTTTTGCCCGTACCGAGTATTTCAACATGCTGGGCGGCATCGTGGCACTGCACAGAGGATTCAAGTTCTGATGAGTCTGAAAGACCAGTCACGCTCCCCGGGCCTGATTTCCACCACTGCCCTGGCCACCGTTGAGCGCGCCATCAACACGGCGCTGCGTTCCGACCCGGTGACAGCAGACAAACTGGCCGTGCATGCCGGGCGCCTGGTGGCGGTAGACGTCACCCTGCCACCTCTGGCGATCTACGCCCTGATCGTGGAAGACGGCGTGGAGCTATACCACCGCAGCGATGCCACCCCGGACGTGGCGGTTAAAGGCAGCCCCATGGATCTGGCCGCTCTGTTGCTGGAATGGAAAACCCGGCCCGGCGCCATCGCCGGGCCGGTGGACATCTCAGGCAACCGCGAACTGCTGCTGGAACTGCAACAGCTGGCCCGTGAGCTGCACATCGACTGGGGCGCCGTACTGGAACCGATTACCGGCTCTGAGCTGGCCCAGCAGCTGGATTACGGCGCCCGGCGCCTGTTCGGCTGGGCCAGACAGGCCGCCGGACGACTGGCAGAACAACTGGGCGATTACGTGGGCAACGAATCCGGCCTCACCCCGTCCCGCCGCGAGGTGTATGAATTTGGCCAGGATGTGGACGACCTGCGCCTGGACGTGGACCGCCTTGAGGCCCGCATCCAGCGACTCAACGCCGACCAGAACAGGGACGCCAACCACTGATGCCCCCCATTACCCGCATCCTCATGGTCACCCATGTGGTGTGCCGCTACCGACTGATTGCCCTGTTACCGGCCCATCCGCTACGGACCCTGCTGCTGACATTGTCGTTTCTGGTTCCCTCCAGCTGGGCGGGTACCGGCAAGCTCAGTGAAGGGGAGCGCCTGCAAAAGGCACTGGAACGCCTTGGCCCCATTTTCATCAAGTTTGGCCAGCTGCTCGCCACTCGCCAGGACATGTTGCCGCCTGAATGGACCGCAGCACTGGCGCGGCTTCAGGATCAGGTGGCCCCCTTCGATGGGGAACAGGCCCGAGATCTGGTCGAAGCGAGCCTGCCACTGCCCTTTGATGAGGTGTTCGCACAGTTCGACACCACCCCCATGGCCGCCGCGTCGGTGGCCCAGGTGCACGCCGCTACATTGAAGAACGGCCAGCAAGTAGTCGCCAAGGTCTTGCGGCCCACCATTCGCCCGGTGGTCCAGCGCGACCTGAAGGTCATGGCCTTTGGCGCCCGCTGGCTGGAGCGACTGTGGCGCGATGCCCGTTACTTCCGCCCGGTGCGTGTGGTAGAAGACTACCGCGACATCATTCTTGGTGAACTGGATCTCAGTGCCGAGGCCCGCAACAGCGAAGCCATGCGCCGTCACTTCCTGTTCAGTCCGCTGCTCTACATGCCCGCCATTCACCTGGAGCTGTCCAGCCCCACGGTGATCATCATGGACCGCATCAACGGCATCCCGGTCAATGATATCGAACGCATCAAAGCCGCCGGCATTGATCCGAAAGTGCTGGCTGAACGCGGCGTGGAAATCTTTTTCGCCCAGGTTTTCCGCTTCAACCTGTTCCATGCCGATATGCACCCGGGCAACATCTTCGTTAACCCGGAACACCCGGAATCCCCACAATACATGGCCATCGATGCCGCCATTGCCGGGCGCCTGTCGAAAGAAGACCTGAATGTGCTGGGGCGCATGGTGCTGGCCGTCATGCGCGAGGACTACAGCGCCCTGGTGGACGCGGTCATTCGTGCCGGCTGGAACCAGGCGCCCATTGACCGGCCCCGCTTCGAACGGGCCGTCATCGATCTGGTAGAACCGGTGCGCTCGGCCCAGCTGGACCAGCTGGAGTTCGCCCCGCTGGTGATGAAACTGTTCGATCTGGCTCGTCGCTACCACATCGAAATGCCGGTGCAGTACATCCTGTTGATGAAGACCCTGGTGCATATCGAAGGGCTCGGCCGCAGTATCTACCCGCAACTGGACATCTGGAACACGGGCCGCCCGCTACTGGAAGCCTGGATGCTGGCCGAATACGGCCCCGGCGCCACCCTCAAGAAACTGCAGAATCGCCTGCCGGAATGGACCGCCCAGTTACCGGACATGCCTGATCTGCTGCGTGACGGGCTGGAGACCTTGCGTGACCTGCCTTACCAGCAGGATCGCCTTGAGGCGCGCCTCGAACAGCAGCTGGTGCGCCACCGCCACAAACTGCTGGCCGGTCTCGCCGGTCTTGGCTGTGCCGGGGCCGCCCTGTGGCTGGCCAATCCCTACAGCTGGCCATTGTCGGCCGCAGCTCTGGTACTGGTGAGCTGGGGCTGGCGACGCTAGACTGTCGTCAGCAATGATCACTGCGCCTGACGAGGTCCCGATAAAGACACACGTCAGGCCATAACGAAGCACAGACTATGTCAGATATTCTCAGCCAGCTGCACGACGTTCTGGAATCCCGCAAGGGCGCCGACCCGGACAGCTCCTATGTGGCCAGCCTGTATGCCAAGGGCCTCAACAAGATTCTCGAGAAAGTGGGCGAAGAAGCGGTAGAGACCCTCCTCGCCGCCCGCGACGCCGAAGTCAGTGGCGACAACCAGGCCCTGATCAGCGAAACCGCCGACCTGTGGTTTCACAGTCTGGTCATGCTGGCCAAGCTGGGCGAACACCCTGACAAGGTACTGGCCGAGCTGGAGCGCCGTTTCGGCCTGTCCGGCCACGACGAAAAAGCCGCCCGCGGCAACAAGCACTGAGCACAACCAAACAACCATTAAAAGAATCACTAAAAGCGTGTCCCGTGGCGTGCTAGCGTTACAGGGACAACATTTCTGGAGTAAAGCATCATGTTTTCCGGCATCAGCATCTGGCAGTTACTGATCCTCCTCGCCATCGTCGTCCTGTTGTTCGGCACCAAGAAACTGCGCAACATGGGTGGCGATCTGGGTGGCGCCGTGAAGGGCTTCAAGAACGCCATGAAAGACGGCGAAGAAGAGCAGGACCAGAAACGCCTGGCTGAAAACGAAAAAACCCAGGCAGATCAAAAAACCGAAAAGGACAAGGATCAGGCCTGACCTGAAGCGAGGCGTCCATGTTCGATATCGGTTTTACCGAACTCGCCCTGATCTTCGTGATCGGACTGGTAGTGCTCGGCCCGGAACGCCTGCCCACCGTGGCCCGCACCCTGGGCCACTGGATGGGGCGTGCCCGTTCCACCTTCAATAATCTGAAGAATGAACTGGAACGCGAAGCCGTGACCCTGGACATGCGCGAGCGCATGGAAAAACAGATGCGGCAGATGGGGCTGGACGAAGACAGCATTCGTGAAGCCAAAGAAAGCCTGCTGAGCCCGGAACAGATCCACAAGGCGCGCCAACCTGCCAGCAAGGAAAACCGCATCCACCCTGATCCTCCCCAGGATGAAGACCAAGGCCAGGAACCACCCCGCAATGACTGACGCCAGTAACGATCCCGGCCAACCCCTGATCGCGCATCTGCTGGAATTACGTAACCGTCTGCTCAAAGCCATGGCAGTCGTGTTCGTGATTTTCCTCTGTCTGTTCTACTTTTCCCGCGAGCTCTACACCCTGGTGGCAAAGCCCCTCATGGATGCCATGCCGGACGGCACCAGCATGATTGCTACCGGTGTCGCCGCGCCGTTTCTGGCGCCGTTCAAACTGACACTCTACCTCAGTGTGTTCGCTGCCATGCCGTTCATTCTGCATCAGGGGTGGGCGTTTATTGCTCCCGGGCTATACAAGCACGAAAAGAAACTGGCGATTCCGCTTCTGGGCAGCAGCATCCTGCTGTTCTACGCTGGCGCCGCCTTTGCGTATTTCGTGGTCTTCCCGCTGATGTTCCAGTTCTTTACCGCCATCGCGCCGGAAGGCGTGGCCGTAACCACCGACATCAGCAGTTATCTGGACTTCGTGCTGGCCTTGTTCCTGGCATTCGGCCTGGCCTTCGAACTGCCCATTGCCATTGTGCTGCTGGTCGCCACCGGCGCCACCACGGTGGAAAAACTGGCCAAGGCCCGCGCCTATGTGGTGGTGGGCTGTTTCGTACTGGGCATGCTGCTGACCCCACCCGATGTGATCAGCCAGACCTTGCTGGCCATTCCCATGTGGTTCCTGTTCGAGATGGGCCTGCTCGCGGCAAGACTGGTAGAAAAACGTCCTGCCTAGTCCTAACAATGCCTTTGCCTGACCCGGAATGCGCCGCCACCAAGCGTAGCGAAGGAACGGCCCGAAGGGTGAGCGGAGCGAATAACCGACGCTCCTACGGCAAGCAGGGAGATTAATCAGGCTTTTCCCTCAAATCTGCTAAGAACCCCAAAAAAGGTTCATTGCGGGTTTCCGGGAAAGTCCAATTTAATCCCCGCCCTTGCCGTAGGAGCGTCGCTGGCGGCGCGATCCCAGACCAGGAAACAAAAGCACTTTCACAACAGAGGGCACAGCGTTCACTGAGGAAGGCGGTTTTCCTCTGTTGGCCCTTTCACCCTCTGCAGTAAATCAGTCTTTAACCACGCGGGTTATCGCGCCGCGAGCGACGCTCCTACAGCAAGGGGGCTTTTCTGTAAACGATTCCCCGCTAATCCGCGATGAACCAAAAAAAAGGGCCGGCAAATGCCGGCCCCTTCTATACTTCTGGAAGCGGGTCTAATCAGTCTTCCTTGGCTTCCTTCATGGACAGCTTGATACGGCCACGCTGATCCACGTCGAGGACTTTCACCTTGATGATGTCACCCTCGTTCACGTAGTCGGTCACCTTCTCCACACGCTCTTCAGCAATCTGGGAGATGTGCAGCAGACCTTCCGTGCCCGGCATGATGGCAACGAAAGCACCGAAATCAACCACACGGGTGACCTTGCCTTCGTAGATCACGCCCACTTCAGCTTCAGCGGTGATCTCTTCAACACGACGTACCGCTTCATCCGCTTTTTCACGGGTTTCACCGTAGATCTTCACGCTGCCATCGTCTTCGATATCGATGGTACAGCCGGTTTCCTCGGTGAGGGCACGGATGGTCGCACCACCTTTACCGATCACGTCACGGATCTTGTCCGGATTGATCTTCAGGGTCAGTAGGGTCGGTGCATTCTCGGATACCTGGGTACGGGACGCGCCGATGGCCTTGGACATTTCACCAAGGATATGGAGACGACCGGCGTTAGCCTGTTCCAGCGCCTTCTCCATGATCTCTTCGGTGATCCCTTCGATCTTGATATCCATCTGCAGGGCAGTCACACCGCGTGCGGTACCGGCCACCTTGAAGTCCATGTCGCCCAGGTGATCTTCGTCACCGAGGATGTCAGACAGTACCGCGAAACGGCCGTCTTCTTCCTTCACCAGACCCATGGCGATACCCGCCACCGGTGCAGTCAGGGGAACACCGGCATCCATCAGTGCCATGGAAGTGCCACACACGGACGCCATGGAAGAGGAACCGTTGGATTCGGTGATCTCGGAGACCACACGAATGGTGTAGGGGAAGTCCTGCACGGTGGGCAGTACTGCCTGCACACCACGACGGGCCAGGCGACCGTGACCGATCTCACGACGCTTCGGAGAACCGATCATGCCGGTCTCGCCCACGCAGTAAGGAGGGAAGTTGTAATGCAGCATGAAGTGATCCTGACGGGATCCTTCCAGCGCGTCGATGAACTGGGCATCACGCATACCGCCCAGGGTCGCCGCCACGATGGCCTGCGTCTCGCCACGGGTGAACAGTGCAGAACCGTGGGTCTTGGCCAGATTGCCGACCTGACAGTCGATGGCGCGCACCGCATCCAGGGCACGGCCGTCGATACGCGGCTTGCCGGACACAACCGCTTCACGCACCACGTTTTTCTCGATCTTGCCGAACAGCTCTTTCACTTCGCCCGCTTCTGGCGCGCCTTCTTCACCGGTAGCGAATTCGGCCACACAAGCGTCACGCAGCTCGCCGACTTTGGCGTAGCGGGCCATTTTCTCGGTAATCGTGTAGGCCTCGGCCAGGCCAGCCTCGAACTTGGCCTTGATGGCATCTTTCAGCTCGGTGTTTACGGCCGGAGCAGTCCACTCCCAGGCAGGGGTGCCCACTTCGGCAGCGAACTCGCGAATGCCCTGGATGACCGGCTGCATTTCCATGTGGCCGAACAGTACTGCACCCAGCATCTGGTCTTCAGACAGCTCTTTGGCTTCGGATTCCACCATCAGTACGGCGGGCTCGGTACCCGCAACCACCAGATCCAGAGCGGATTCGGCCAGCTCTGCGTAGCTCGGGTTGAGGATGTACATGCCATCCTTGAAGCCGACGCGGGCCGCACCGATGGGGCCACTGAACGGGATACCGGAGATTGCCAGGGCCGCAGAGGTACCAATCATGGCAGCGATGTCTGGATCGTTTTCCTTGTCCACGGACATCACGGTCGCCACGACCTGCACTTCATTCATGAAGCCATTGGGAAACAGCGGGCGGATCGGACGGTCGATCAGGCGGCAGGTGAGGGTTTCTTTCTCACTCGGGCGACCTTCACGCTTCAGGAAACCACCGGGGATACGGCCGGCGGCGTAGGTCTTTTCCTGGTAATTCACGGTCAGCGGGAAGAAGTTCTTGCTGGGGTCGGCTTCTTTCTTGCCCACCACGGTGACCAGCACTTCGGTGGCACCGATGCGTACCATGACAGCGGCAGTGGCCTGGCGGGCGATTTGCCCGGTTTCCAGGATGACCGTGTCACGGCCGAACTGAATCTCTTTGGTGATTTTATTGAACATATCTCGTCTCTTCTCTCTTCACGACAATCTTCGAGGCCCATGCCTCTGACAACATCTTCTTTCGCTCGCGCATCATAACCCGCCAGCCCGCAGGGCGGAAATCGGCGTGAGCCGATCCTCGCCAAAAACATCGCTTGCCAGCAAGCGACCGCAGGGGGGAGGGAATTGTGTCCCTCCAGAAACAACAAAAGCCCGGCGGAGCCGAGCTTCTGTTGCGGTTACCCGATCTGCACAGCCTGTTAGCGACGCAGACCCAGCTTTTCGATCAGCTGGAGGTAACGAGTGCGGTCTTTCTTGGCCAGGTAGTCCAGCAGCTTACGACGCTGGTTTACCATGCGGATCAGGCCGCGACGGCTGTGGTGATCCTTCTTGTGGTCCTTGAAGTGACCCTGCAGGCCATTGATGTTGGCGGTCAGCAGTGCAACCTGCACTTCCGGAGAACCGGTATCGCCTTCTTTCTGGCCGTGCTCTTTCAGGATTTCCGCTTTCTGTTCTACGGTCAAAGCCATGGTTTTGCTCCAATATGCACAATGAATGTCACGGTCAGCCATGCATATTTATAGCTGCCGTCGGGTTTTCCAAGCCGGTTACCGCAAGGGCAACTCAGTTTGAAACCAGTCGACGCGGCGCAATTCGCCCGTCTTCCAGCACCTCACCGACGCCCAAAAACTCGCCGCTGGATGCCTTGTAAACACTGACCCAGCCGTCCACCGGACGGTCTGAGGCCATCACTGGCTGACCCTGCTGAATGTAATAGGCAGCATTGTCACCCAGTTCAACGCGCGGCCAGTCTGCCACGCTGGTTGATAAAGGCAAGAGCAGTTCGTCGATTGCCTCGAACCCGCCCTCGGCCTTGATATTGCCCAGTTGCTCCAGGGTCAGCATCTTTTCCGCCGGATAGGGCCCCGCCGACAAGCGGTGCAGAACGGTGACATGGCCGCCACAGCCCAGCTTGTCTCCGGTGTCTTCCACCAGCGAACGCACGTAAGTGCCCTTGGAACAGTCCACCTCAAATTCCAGCTCATCGCCTTCGATCCGCAGAATCCGGATGTCATAAATGGTCACCGCGCGAGGCTTGCGCTCCACGGTCTTGCCTTCCCGCGCCAGCTTGTAGAGGGGAACCCCCTCATGCTTGATCGCCGAATACATGCTGGGAATCTGCTCGATATCCCCCATGAAAGACATCAGCGCATCTTCGATATCCGCTGCAGAGGCCGTGACCTCAGTGGTCTTCACCACCTCACCATCGGCATCACCGGTTTCCGTGGTGACACCCAGTTTGGCCGTGACCCGGTAGCTCTTGTCGGATTCCAGCAGGAACTGGCTGAATTTGGTCGCCTCGCCAAAACAGATTGGCAGCATACCGGTGGCCAGGGGATCCAGGCTGCCAGTGTGGCCCGCCTTGGCGGCAGCGAACATCTTCTTCGCCATCTGCAGAGCACCGTTACTGCTCACGCCGGTCACTTTATCCAACAACAAAATGCCGCTGATATTGCGGCCACGGGGACGACGTTTTGCCACCGGAGTGCTCCGTTAATCCTGCTCGGGTTCGTCGTTGTCCGGACGCAACTCCCGGTCTTCCGCGCGGACATCGTCAATCAGACGAGACATCTTCGCGGCGTTTTCCGGGGTCATGTCATAGTGGAAACGCAACTTGGGGGTGGTGCGGGTATTCAGGCTCTGAGCCAGGCTACTGCGCAGAAAGCCACTGGCCTTTTCCAGCACCTTCTCAGCTTCTGCCCCTTCTTCTTCACCTTTGCCCAGCAACGTGAAGTAGACATCGGCAAAAGACAGGTCCCGGGAGACCGTCACATCCTGCACGGTCGCCAGGTTCACCCGCGGGTCTTTGACTTCAAACTGCAGCAACCGGGACAGCTCACGCTGGATCTGGTCCGCGATACGGTCGGTGCGGTTAAACCCCTGCGGGCGACGATGACGACTCATGGCAGTTGCGGCCGGGCACGCCCCTTACAGGGAGCGCGCCACCTCCTTCACTTCGAAGACCTCGATCTTGTCGCCTTCCTTCACGTCGTTGTAGCTCTTCACGGCAATACCACATTCCATGCCGTTGCGAACTTCCGGCACGTCGTCCTTGAAACGACGCAGGGATTCCAGCTCGCCTTCGAAGATCACCACATCGTCGCGCAGAACGCGGATCGGGCGGTTTCGGTACAGGGTACCTTCGATCACCATACAACCGGCCACGGCACCGAACTTGGAAGAACGGAACACGTCGCGGACCTGGGCAGTACCCAGAATCTCTTCGCGTTTCTCCGGTGCCAGCAAGCCGCTCATGGCCTGCTTCACATCGTCGATCAGCTCATAGATCACGCTGTAGTAACGCAGGTCGATACCTTCCTGCTCACACAGCTTCTTGGCCTTGGAATCGGCACGAACATTGAAGCCCAGCAGTACCGCTTCACTGGTCATGGCCAGGTTTACATCGGATTCGTTGATCGCACCCACGCCGGCAGCAACCAGGTTCACCTTCACTTCGTCGGTGCCCAGATCATGGAGGGCACCCTGCAGTGCTTCCAGAGAACCACGAACATCCGTCTTGAGGACGATGTTCACGGTGCTGGCTTCGGCGCCACCCATGTTGGCAAACAGGTTTTCCAGTTTGGAAGCCTGCTGACGCTTGAGCTTCACATCGCGGTCGCGCTCCTGACGGAACTCGGCCACTTCACGGGCCTTGCGCTCGTCGGACACCACCTGAACCTGTTCACCCGCTTCCGGTGCACCGTCCAGACCCAGCACTTCCACCGGAATGGAAGGACCGGCACTCTTGATGGGTTGGCCATTCTCATCAGCCATGGCACGGACGCGGCCGAAGTGGGCCCCCGCCAGCAGCATGTCGCCGATATTCAGTTGACCGGCCTGCACCAGGATAGAGGCCACGGTACCGCGACCTTTCTCAATACGGGATTCGATCACTACACCGGTCGCCGGGCCAGTGGCAGAGGCCTCCAGCTCAAGCAGTTCGGATTGCAGCTGGATGGCATCCAGCAGCTCATCAACACCCTCACCGGTATGGGCAGAGACGTTAATGAACTGGTAGTCACCGCCCCACTCTTCCGGGATCACGTCCTTGGCCGCCAGCTCGTTCTTCACACGATCCGGATCAGCCTGTTCCTTGTCGATCTTGTTGACCGCAATGATGATCGGCGCACCAGACGCTTTCGCGTGGTTGACTGCTTCTTCGGTCTGCGGCATGACACCGTCATCCGCCGCCACCACGATGATGACGATATCCGTAGCCTTGGCACCACGGGCACGCATGGCCGTAAAGGCGGCGTGACCCGGGGTATCCAGGAAGGTAATCATGCCCTTCTCGTGGTCCACGTGGTACGCACCGATATGCTGGGTAATACCACCCGCCTCACCGGCCGCTACCTTGGCCTTACGAATGTAATCCAGCAGAGAGGTCTTGCCGTGGTCAACGTGGCCCATAATGGTCACGACCGGCGCGCGCTGAGACAGCTCGGCACCGTCACGGTTAACCATGGTTGCCAGGTGATCTTCCAGTACCTCTTCTTCACCCTTGCCGGCAACGGCCTTGTGGCCCATTTCTTCTACCAGCAGGATGGCGGTTTCCTGGTCGATATGTTGATTCACGGTGGCCATTTCGCCCATCTTCATCAAGGACTTGATCAGTTCCTTGGACTTGATGTTCAAGCGTTGGGCGAGATCGCCTACGGTAATGGTTTCCGGGACTTCAACTTCCAGAATCTTTTTCTCCGTCGGGGCTTTGAATCCGTGCGCCTTGTTCATGGAGCTCTTCATCTGACCATGAGCAACACCGGCAGCCTTCGGCTTGCGACGACGACGACGGGACTGACGCTCTTCACGCTGATAGCTGGCCTCCTGGGCCGCCACCACGATGGAAGAACCATCGTCCACTTCCTCTTCTTTCTTCTCGGGCTGGTCGCCACGCTGCTCCAGTTCGGCAGCGATGCGGGCCGCTTCTTCAGCGGTGCGACGGGCAGCCTCTTCCTCGGCCTTTTTACGGGCTTCGGATTCTTGCTTACGCTTGGCTTCTTCTGCCTCACGCTGCTTTTTCTCTTCCTCTTCGCGCTTGGCCTTTTCTTCCGGCGTTTCTTCTTTGGCCGGTTTCTTGGCTGCTGCAGTCTTCGGCACAGCAACGCGCTTGGCCTTCTCTTCCGCTGCTTTTTCTTCAGCTGCCTTGCGGTCAACTTCTGCAGCGGCCTTGGCCTCTTCCTCTTTCTTGCGGGCGACTTCTTCTTCCGCCTGACGCTTGGCAGCTTCTTCTGCCTCGCGTTTTTCCTGTTCGGCCTTCAATGCAGCCTCTTCAGCCGCTTTGCGCTCGGCTTCCTCGCGGGCTTCCGCTTCCAGCACTTCACGCTTCACGTAGGTGCGTTTCTTGCGCACTTCCACGTTTACGGTCTTGGCTTTACCCGCCGCACCGGTGGTCTTGATGGTACTGGTGGACTTGCGCTTGAGGGTGATTTTCTTGCCCTCAGGTTCCGCGGCACCATGAGACTTGCGCAGATGCGCCAGCAGCTGCTGCTTCTGTTCACCGGAGACCTCTTCGCTGGCGTCCCCATGAGGCAAGCCCGCTTCCTTCATTTGAGAAAGCAATTTCTCAACGGGCATACCTACGGTTTCGGCCAGTTTCTTTACGGTCGTTTCTGCCATGTCAGCAACACTCTCCTGTCCGCTCTATGGTGCCTGCACTGCCTCAGCCGGAAAAATACGGCTGTTATTCCCCGTCTTCGTTCTCGAACCAGGGAGCCCGGGCGGTCATGATCAGTTGCGCAGCGCGCTCCTCATCCAGGCCTTCAATTTCGAGCAGGTCATCCACCGCCTGTTCGGCGAGATCTTCCATCGTGACGATGCCACGGGAAGCCAGTTCCACAGCCAACTCACGGTCCATACCTTCCATACTCAGAAGGTCGTCCGCAGGCTCGGCTTGTTCAAATTTCTCTTCAGATACCAGTGCCTTGGTCAGCAGGGCATCTTTGGCACGCTGGCGAAGGGCTTCGACGATATCCTCGTCAAACCCGTCAATAGCGAGCATCTCTTCTTCCGGCACATAGGCCACCTCTTCCAGCGTGGAAAAGCCTTCTTCCACGAGCACGCCGGCGATATCTTCGTCCACGTCCAGCTCGTTCATAAAGGTTTCCAGCGCCTGAGCAGCTTCTTCCTGCTGCTTGTTCTCGGCGTCGTCCAGCGTCATCACGTTCAGTTCCCAGCCAGTCAGCTCGGAAGCAAGACGGATGTTCTGGCCACTACGGCCGATGGCCTGTGCCAGCGCGGATTCATCTTCCACCGCGATATCCATGGCGTGGCTTTCTTCGTCCATCACAATGGACGCCACTTCCGCCGGCTGCATGGCATTGATGACCAGCTGTGCCGGGTTGTCGTCCCACAGGACGATATCGATACGCTCACCAGCCAACTCGTTGGAGACCGCCTGAACACGCGCACCGCGCATACCCACACAGGCGCCCACCGGGTCGATCCGCTGATCGTTGGTCTTCACCGCAATCTTGGCGCGAGAACCCGGATCGCGGGCAGCGCCCTTGATCTCAATCAGCTCTTCACCGATTTCCGGCACTTCGATTTTGAACAGCTCGATCAGCATTTCCGGGCAGGCACGGCTGGCAAACAGCTGCGGACCACGGTTTTCTTCGTTCACACCCAGCAAGTAGGCGCGAATGCGATCGTTCTGACGCACCGCTTCACGGGGAATCATGTGCTCACGCGTAATCAGCGCTTCTGCGTTACCGCCCAGGTCCAACACGATGGAATCACGGTTGGCCTTCTTCACGGTGCCGCTGACCAGATCACCAATACGGTCACGATATTCTTCAATGATCTGGCGACGCTCGGCTTCACGGACCTTCTGAACAATCACCTGCTTGGCAGTCTGGGCCGCAATACGACCGAATGCTTCGGACTCGATCTCTTCTTCCCAGGTGTCGCCGATCTGCAGGGAGGTATCCTGCTCGTGGGCTTCATCCAGCGTCAGCTGCTTGCCGAATTCATACAGATCTTCGTCGGGCACCACATGCCAGACACGGAAGGTGCGGGAATCGCCGGAAACACGGTCGATGTCCACACGGATTTCCACGTCTTCTTCCTTAAAACGCTTCTTGGTTGCCGCCGCGAGAGCCAGTTCAATAGCCTCGAAAATTACATCGCGGCTAACGCCCTTCTCGTTTGAAACGGTTTCCGCTACCAGCAGGATCTCTTTGTTCATGGCCAGGCCTTTACAAAGACAAGGTTCTCTCAGGCTTAATCGAAGCGCGGCTGAAGCCGGGCACGATCAACCTGACCGTAAGGAATACGCAGGGTTTCGCCATCCAGCTCCACCACCAGCGTTTCGCCATCCACAGCCACAATGGCTGCGGTCAATTTGCGCTTGCCTGCCACCGGTGCCAGCAGCTTGAGCTGGACATCTTCACCGATGTAGTCGGCATATTGCGCAAGTTCAAACATGGGACGATCCATGCCCGGAGAGGACACTTCCAGGTTGTACTCCCCGGAAATTGGATCTTCCACATCCAGCACGCCGCTGATCTCGTGACTCACCGCCGCACAGTTATCTACCGTAATGCCGTCTTCATGATCGATAAACACACGCACAACAGCCCCGCGCCCCTGGATGTATTCCACACCCCAAAGCACGAAGCCGAGATCTTCCACTACCGGTGCAAATAGCGCCGTTAACTGTTCTACGCGTTTCGACATGCCTTTTCCGACATTACTCCCGAAGAAATGGTTGCTTCAGGTACAAACAAAAAATGGGCCTGGGGACATCACCGACGACTGCAGGACAACACGCAACCGACCGCACATCCACCGCCCATTCCACTGTCGCGGATAACAAAAAGCCCCTGCTAGAGGGGCTTTTTGTCCGCTTTGAATCAGCCGAAGCTGATCCTTCTAAGTGGTAGCGGGGGCAGGATTTGAACCTACGACCTTCGGGTTATGAGCCCGACGAGCTACCAGACTGCTCCACCCCGCAATAAACCTTGTGCCCTTTAAAGCCCGATGCACCAGGGCTCTGGTTCAGTATTCTGAACCCGTGATCTGCTGCGCCTGTGGACGCTGCAAATCACCTCAAAACCGAGCGCAAATACTACTTATGGAGCGCTACGCTGTCAAGGAGACTTCGTGAAAAAAGTATTTATTTTTCGAAGCCTTAGCATCAGGAAAAGCCGCTTAACCTGATGCTTTCTTGACCAGATGGAGACATTGAAATTCAGTGCCACCCACCTTTCCCAAATTGGTGCCGAAGGCCGGACTTGAACCGGCACGAGCGAAGCTCACTACCCCCTCAAGATAGCGTGTCTACCAATTCCACCACTTCGGCAAAGAACGCTTAACTTACTGCGCCGGCTGAGGCACCTCAGCCGGGGACGCGGATTCTACATCAGCTTGTGGCTGTTCTGAAACTTCTTTTTCAGAATTCTCACCAGCAACCGCAGGAACCTCTGTCGCCGCTGCAGGCACTTCCGCCTGATCCGCCGGCGCAGGGACATCCGCCTGCTCTTCGATAGTTTCCAGCTCAGGCAGATAGGTACGCGCCCCTTCTGCCTCCTGGCGTGCCATCCAGGCCAACACCAGGCTGGTCACGAAGAACACCACCGCCAACACGGCAGTAGCCCGTGTCAGGAAATTGGCTGAACCCGCGCTGCCAAACACAGTCTGGGAGCCACCACCACCGAATGAAGCGCCAGCATCGGCACCCTTGCCATGCTGAATCAGGACCAGACCAATCAGGCCCAGGGCCGCCAGCACATGTACTACGTGAACGACGATATCCATAGTTACTCTATATTTTCATTGGTTCCGCTATTCCGCCGCCTGGCAGATAGCAAGAAAACTGTCGGCAGTTAACGATGCCCCACCAATCAGACCCCCATCGATGTCTGACTGGGCAAACAGAAGGGCGGCATTATCCGCCTTTACACTGCCGCCGTAAAGCAACGGCAGGGAAGCGGCAATATCCGCACTGTACGACGCCACCGTTTGGCGCAGTGTAGCGTGCACTTCCTGTGCCTGCTCCGGGCTGGCCGTCATGCCAGTACCGATGGCCCAGACCGGCTCGTAGGCGACGACGGCTCGGGCAAACGCCTCAATCCCTGCCGCATCGATCACTGCCTGCAACTGCCCGCACACTACCGCCTCGGTCTTGCCCGCCTCCCGCTCTTCGAGGGTCTCGCCGACACAGAGAATTGGCACCAGCCCTTCTGTCTGTGCACGAGCAAACTTCGCCGCGATCAATGCATCGGTTTCGCCATACAGGGCGCGCCGCTCGGAATGCCCGATAATCACATACCCACAACCCGCACCGGCCAGCATCGAGGCAGACACCTCACCGGTATAGGCCCCTTCTTCCTGATCGCTCAGGTTCTGTGCCCCGATGGCAATATGGCTGGCAAATGCCTGCCTGGCCTGGGCCAGATAAGGAAACGGCGGGCAGACCACCATCTGCGCCGCACCGTCATATCCCGCCAGGGCCGCCGCCATACCTTCAACCAGGGAAGGATCACCATTCATCTTCCAGTTGCCGGCAACGAGCGGTGTTCTTTTGTTCATGTGTATTCCTTAATTACCCGGCGACACAGATTGCGCCGCACTTCCCCGGCACACAGAGTGCCAGCCTGATCATTACGCGAGCCGTCCACCTCGACGCCAGCCACCCTTAGGCGATGGCGCCCTCTACGACATCCGCCAGCTCGCGGCAGAGCGTTTCTACCTGTTCGGAATCCTTGCCTTCAATCATGACCCGCACCAGCGGCTCCGTGCCGGAAGGACGCAGCAAAATACGACCATTCCCCGCAAGTTTTGCCTCGGCATCGGCCACCGCGGCCTTGACCGCCGGCAGCGCCTCAAAGCCATCGCGATTGGGCCCGCGCACGTTGATCATCACCTGCGGCAGCATCGCCACATCGGCCACCGCCTCGGCCAGGCTATCGCCCCGACGGGCCAGGGCCGCCAACACCTGCAAGGCAGAGACGGTGCCGTCACCGGTAGAGGTGCGATCCAGACAGACCAGATGCCCCGAGGACTCACCGCCAATCAACCAGCCGCGCTGATCCAGCTGCTCCATCACATAGCGATCACCGACCTTGGCGCGTACAAATTCCACACCAAGCGTCTTGAGCGCCAACTCCAACCCAAAATTGGTCATCAGGGTGCCAACCACACCCTCGACCGCCTCGCCGCTCTCCTTGCGATCACGGGCGATCACATACAGAAGCTGATCACCATCTACCAACTTGCCTGTGTGATCCACCATGATCAGGCGGTCCGCATCGCCATCCAGGGCAATCCCCAAGTCCGCCTTTTCCGCAACTACCCTTTCCTGCAGCTGCTCGGGATGAGTAGAACCGCACTCACGGTTGATATTGAATCCATCCGGCTGATGAGCAATGGCGATCACTTCCGCTCCAAGCTCTTCCAGCACCGCCGGCGCGATGTGGTACGCCGCCCCGTTAGCGGTATCCACCACCACTTTCATGCCTTTCAAATCCAACCCAGGCGTGGTGCTTTTGCAGAACTCGATGTAGCGGCCACGAGCATCATCAATACGACGTACCTTGCCGATCTGATCAGTAGCCACCACCGACATTTCCTCATCGAGCAGCTTCTCGATCTCCTGCTCAATCGCATCGTTGAGCTTGCGACCGTCCGGACCAAAAAACTTGATCCCGTTATCGGTATAGGCATTGTGTGAAGCCGAGATCACGATCCCAGCCTGGGCAGACAAAGTACGAGTCAGATAGGCAATCCCCGGGGTCGGCAGGGGCCCCAGCAACCGCACATCGATCCCCGCCGCAGAGATACCCGCCTCCAGGGCAGACTCGAACATATACCCGGAAATGCGGGTATCCTTGCCGATCAAAATCTTGCTGCCACCGCGTGCCGCCAGTACCTTACCGGCCGCCCAACCGAGCTTGAGCACAAAATCCGGGGTAATCGGAAACTGCCCCACCGTGCCGCGCACGCCATCTGTGCCGAAATATTTACGCGCCATCACTGCGACTCCTTTCCCGCTTCGCGGACCGCATGCGCAAAACGCACGGCATCCACGGTTTCCTTAACATCGTGGGCACGGACAATCCTGGCGCCGCGCTCCACACACATCACTGCAGCCGCCAGACTGCCCGGCAATCGCTCATTCACGTCCCGCCCCAATACCTTGCCAAACAGCGACTTGCGGGACACCCCTATCAGGATGGGGAATGCCAAGGACTGCAAGGCATCCATCTGCTGCATCAAGGTCAGATTATGCGCCATGGTCTTGGCAAAACCGAACCCCGGGTCCACCAACAGACGATCACGGGGAATCCCGGCCTGCACACACTCCCGCACTCGCGCCTCAAGAAACGCCACCACCTCGGCGGTGACATCCTCATAGCGAGGATCATCCTGCATGGTGCCCGGCTCTCCCAACATGTGCATCACACACACAGGCAGCCCCGTGGCCGCCGCCGCCGCCAGCGCCCCCGGACGCTGCAGCGAGCGCACATCATTGATCAACCCGGCGCCCACCGCCGCACTGTCACGAATCACCGCCGCAGTACTGGTATCCACAGACACCAGCGCATCCAGCTCCCGCGCCAACGCTTCAACAATGGGTACCACGCGATCCAGCTCTTCCTGCTCGGTCACCGGCGCCGCACCGGGCCGGGTGGATTCGCCCCCCACATCAATGATGGCGGCCCCGTCAGCCAGCATGCGCTCAGCCTGGCGCAACGCCGCATCACGCTCGTTAAAGCGGCCACCGTCAGAAAAGGAGTCGGGAGTCACGTTGAGGATCCCCATCACCACGGGGGCTGACAGATCCAGCGTGCGGGCGCCACAGGGCAGTCGGGTCATCGCAAAGCAACCAGAAGATTCATCAATGGAATATTACGGAGCCTGCCGCCTGAATACAGGCCAATGCAACAGGTCATACGCAATGAAATGCGCCTTATTTATCGTTTTGGGAACTGTAAAGGATCAGAAACAACAACGCCGTGCGCCAACCCGTGACGCACGGCGTGTTTATCTATCAATGGTTGTTGGCAGGGCCGCCGATGGCGTCGTCACCCGGCTTTGGATCACCGGTCGCCGCAGCACCATTGCCCGGTCCCTGATCACGCCAGTCTTTCGGCGGGCGCGGCTTGTGACCCGACATGATGTCATCAATCTGATCCGCATCGATGGTCTCGTACTGCATCAGAGCATCCGCCATCAGGTCCAGCTTGTCCCGGTTATCTTCCAGAATCTGCTTGGCGCGGCCGTAGCAGCTGTCGATGATGGCGCGCACTTCACGGTCGATTTCTTCAGCCGTCTGCTCAGACATGGCCTTGCGCTGGGACATCTGCTTGCCGAGGAACACTTCACCTTCTTCTTCCTCGTAAGCCAGTGGGCCCAGTTTTTCGCTCAAGCCCCACTTGGTCACCATGGCACGGGCCAGCTTGGTGGCACGCTCAATATCGTTGGACGCACCCGTCGTAACCCCATCAAAGCCCAGCGTCATCTCTTCCGCCAGACGGCCGCCGTACAAGGAGCAAATGGAGGATTCCAATGCCCGCTTGGACTGGGAATATTTGTCCTCTTCCGGCAGGTACATGGTCACACCCAGGGCGCGGCCACGAGGAATAATGCTCACCTTGTAAACCGGATCATGCTCAGGCACCAAGCGCCCTACGATGGCATGGCCGGCCTCGTGGTAAGCCGTATTCAGTTTTTCTTTCTCGTTCATGACCATGGAGCGACGTTCAGCACCCATCAGGATCTTGTCCTTGGCCTTCTCGAACTCTTCCATGGAGACCATGCGCTTGTTGGCACGGGCCGCGAACAAGGCTGCCTCATTGACCAGATTGGCCAGATCAGCACCGGAGAAACCGGGGGTACCGCGAGCAATCAGGCTGGCATCCACGTCATCGGCAATCGGCACCTGCCGCATGTGGACTTTCAACACCTGCTCACGACCACGGATATCCGGAAGCGGCACGGTAACCTGACGGTCAAAACGGCCCGGGCGAAGCAGCGCAGGGTCGAGCACATCCGGACGGTTGGTGGCAGCAATAACGATGATGCCTTCATTACCATCAAAACCGTCCATCTCAACCAGCAACTGGTTCAAGGTCTGTTCACGCTCATCATGCCCGCCACCGAGGCCGGCGCCACGAGAGCGGCCCACCGCATCAATTTCATCAATGAAGATAATGCAGGGTGAATGCTTCTTGGCCTGCTCGAACATGTCCCGTACCCGGCTGGCACCGACACCCACGAACATTTCCACAAAGTCAGAACCTGAGATGCTGAAGAACGGCACCTTGGCTTCACCCGCAATAGCCTTGGCCAACAAGGTCTTACCGGTACCCGGAGAGCCCACCATCAGCACACCCCGGGGGATCTTGCCGCCCAGGCGCTGGAACTTGGCCGGGTCACGCAGAAACTCCACCAGCTCCTGCACTTCTTCCTTCGCTTCTTCCACGCCAGCCACATCGGCAAAGGTGGTCTTGATCTGGTCTTCACCCAGCAGCTTGGCCTTGGATTTACCAAAGGTCATGGGGCCACCGCCTCCCTTGCCGCCACCCTGCATCTGACGCATGAAGAAGATAAAGATGGCCAGAATCAGGAGGATCGGCAGCACAGACAGGAACAGACGCATCAGGAAGCTGTCGCGCTTGGGTTCGGTCCCTTTCACCTCGACACCGTTCTGGATCAGGGTCGGCATCAGGTTGGTGTCCAGGGTCGGCGGCTTGATCGTGGAGAACCGGCTACCATCACTGTAGGTGCCGGAAATATCACTCTCACCGATGGTCACCGCCTGCACACCGCCGCTTTCCACCCGGGAAATAAAGGTGGAATAAGGGATGTCGCTATTGGCAGGCTGGTTGCTGATGCTGGATGCCACTACATAAAGCACGCCGGCAATTACCAGCCACAGCACAATATTCTTGGTCATGTCGTTCAAGGGAGACCTCGATCAATTCCTGGCGCATCTGCGCACACTTGCGAACCTGTACCTTACACCATTTATCAATGGCAGCGTAATGCCGGTTCGGACAGCAAAAAGCCGGTTTTACAGCTTTTACGCTCTACTTCAGGCCCACCGCCAACTGGTAAACCTCGGTGGATCGGGCACGGCTTGCGGCCGGCTTGCGGGTAATCACCTTGCGAAAGCGTGATTGCAGGGCGCGGCGGTACTCCTCGAACCCCTCTCCCTGGAATACCTTGACCAGAAACAGGCCATTGGGTTCCAGCACCCGCTCCGCCATCTCCAGCGCCAATTCCGCCAGATACATGGCTCGCGGCTGATCCACACCACTGTTACCACTCATATTGGGGGCCATATCCGACATTACAAGGTCTACCTTGCGATCCCCCACCGCCGCCAGGATCTGCTCATAGACGTCATCTTCCCGGAAATCGCCTTGAATGAAGGTCACATCCGGCAGCGCATCCATGGCCAGGATGTCGCTGGCAATCACCGTCCCCTTGCCACCGATCAGCTGTCCGGCCACCTGGCTCCAGCCGCCAGGCGCCGCTCCCAGGTCCAGCACCGTCATGCCAGGCCGGAACAGCTTGTCCTTTTCGTGCATTTCCAACAGCTTGAAACTGGCACGGGACCGGTAACCCTGCTCCTGGGCCTTGGCCACCCACTGGTCACTGAAATGCTCCTTGAGCCAGCCCTTGCTGGATTTGGAGCGGCTGGATTTGGCCATGCAAAGAATCTCCTGCCTTTCGTAGGGTGGAAATCGGCAAATGCCGATCTCCGCCGGTATTTCGATTGCAATTATCATGGCGGAGATCGGCATTTGCCGATTTCCGCCCTACGCGACACGCCGTCTCAAGGTACGGGGCTCGGGTTGCGAAAACCCACCCTCCCACCGGAATGCCGGGGTTCCGATTTCGCCTTTCGCAACCCGAAACCCGTACCTCGCAACGTCCTCGCCCCTATACCCTCAGCCCGGTTGCTGTAGAATAGCGCACCACACTCATTCGGAGCCTACCACCGTGCCGCTATCTTCCCAGGACATCAAACGCCTTCGCCGCATTGGCCATCACCTGAAGGCCATCCTGATCATTGGCGACAAGGGTCTCACTGAAAGCGTCCAGGAAGAGCTCAACAGCCGCCTGGAAGATCACGAGCTGATGAAAGTGAAGGTCAACGCCGAAAACCGCGACGACCGGGCCGCCATCGTGCAGACCATGTGTGAACAGAGCGGCGCCGAGCTGATCCAGCGCATTGGCAACATCGCCCTGCTGTACCGGGCCGCCGAAAAGCCCAACCCCAAGCTCTCCAATCTGTTGCGCTACCAGAATACCTGATCGCAACACACCCGACCTGAGGCCCACGCCACCCGCGGGGCCAACAACAAAAAAGGCGACGTATCACGTCGCCTTTTTTGTTGCCTGCGGATCACCCGGGTTCAAATATGCTCGACCTTGTCGACCTCATATTCGTGGGTGCCGCCGGGGGTATCAATCTGCACCACATCACCCTCTTCCCGGCCGATCAGGCCACGGGCAATGGGAGAGTTCACACTCAGCTTGCCTTGCTTGATGTTCGCTTCATCGTCACCCACGATCTGGTAGACCTTCTCTTCATCGGTGTCCACATCGATGATGGTCACGGTGGTGCCGAAGATCACCTTGCCGGTGTTTTCCAGCTCAGTGATATCGATGATCTGGGCCGCCGACAGCTTGGATTCGATCTCGTTGATCCGCCCCTCACAGAACCCCTGCTGCTCGCGGGCAGCATGGTACTCGGCGTTTTCCTTCAGATCGCCGTGCTCGCGCGCTTCCGCAATGGCAGCAGAAATACGCGGGCGATCTTCTTTTTTCAGTTTTTCCAGTTCCGCACGCAGGGCCTTCGCCCCATTGGCGGTCATCGGTACGCGTTGCATAGTTTTCCTCGTCAATTCCATCGAATCGCCCGGAGCACTCAGCTCCGAGCGCTCCATGGGACGATTACTGCATTTCTGCGTGCAAATCCTGCAGACGACGCACGGTGGGCTCGCCGCTGATACCCAGCGCCTGACACACGGCGTGGGCCGCAGTGATGGTGGTGGTGTAGAACACCTTGTGCTGCAAAGCGGAGCGACGAATCGCAAAGGAATCGCGAATCGCCTGCTTGCCTTCAGTGGTGTTTACAATCAGGGCGATCTGGTCGTTCTTGATCATATCCACAATGTGCGGACGCCCTTCCAGTACCTTGTTCACTTCTTTTACTGCCAGCCCGGCATCAGCAATGACTTTGGCGGTGCCACGGGTCGCCACCAGATCGAAGCCGCGCTCGATCAGCATGCGCGCCACATCCACCGCGGCGGGCTTGTCCACCTCACGCACAGAAATAAAGGCAGTGCCTTTTTCCGGCATTTTCTCACCCGCACCCAGAGAGGCCTTGCCAAAGGCTTCGGCGAAGGTTGCGCCTACGCCCATTACCTCACCGGTAGACTTCATTTCCGGGCCAAGGATCGGATCCACTTTCGGGAACTTGGCAAACGGGAACACGGCTTCTTTCACGAAGTAGTGTTGCGGTTTGACCTCTTCGGTAAACCCTTGTTCCTTGAGGCTGACACCTGCCATACAGCGGGCGGCCACCTTGGCCAGGGAAGCACCAATACACTTGGACACGTACGGCACTGTTCGCGACGCACGGGGGTTCACTTCCAGAACATACACCTCGCCACCTTTGACGGCGAACTGCACGTTCATCAGACCGACCACACCCAACTCCAACGCCATGTCGCGGGACTGCTGACGCATCACGTTCTGCACGTCCTCATCCAGGGAGTACGGCGGCAGGGAACAGGCGGAGTCACCGGAGTGAACACCAGCCTGCTCGATATGCTGCATGATGCCGCCGATCACCACATCGGTGCCGTCGCAGATGGCATCCACATCCACTTCGATCGCGTCATCCAGGAAGCGGTCCAGCAGTACCGGCGAATCGTTGGACACCGACACGGCATTTAGCATGTAGTTACGCAGCTCGGCTTCGTTGTACACGATCTCCATGGCGCGACCACCCAGTACATAGGAGGGACGCACCACCAGCGGGTAACCAATTTCTTCTGCCAGGCGCACGCCATCCTCCAGAGAACGGGCGGTACGGTTCGGCGGCTGCTTCAGGCCAAGCTTGTTGACCATCTGCTGGAAGCGCTCGCGATCTTCCGCTTCATCGATGGCATCCGGCGGGGTACCGATGATCGGCACGCCAGCAGCCTGCAGGGCACGGGCCAGTTTCAGCGGAGTTTGACCGCCATACTGCACAATCACGCCCTTGGGTTTTTCTTTCGCCACGATGGCCAGCACGTCTTCGAGAGTAATCGGCTCGAAGAACAGACGATCAGAGGTGTCGTAGTCAGTGGACACGGTCTCCGGGTTACAGTTGACCATGATGGTCTCGTAACCGTCTTCGCGCATGGCGAACGCCGCGTGCACACAGCAGTAATCGAATTCGATACCCTGGCCGATACGGTTCGGGCCACCGCCGATAACCATGATCTTGTCACGGTCAGACGGATTCGCTTCGCACTCCTCGTCGTAGCTGGAGTACATGTACGCGGTATCCGTCGCGAACTCGGCCGCACAGGTATCAACACGCTTGTAGATCGGCAGCACATCCAGCTCTTCCCGCTTGCCGCGCACGTCCGATTCCTTGACGCCCAGCAACTGGGCCAGACGCGCATCCGAGAAGCCCTTGCGCTTGAAGCCGTAGAGGTTATCCCGATTCAGTCCCGAGAACGTCAGCGACACCGCCTGCTGTTCTGCCTTGATCAGATCTTCGATCTGCACCAGGAACCAGCGATCGATCTTGGTGATGTTGAACACGTCTTCCACGGTCATACCAACCCGGAAGGCATCGCCCACGACCCAGATCCGCTCCGGACCCGGCGTGGCCAGCATCTGTGCCACCTGTTCACGGGCATCCGGCGCCGCCGGATCTACCTTGGGATCAAAGCCGACCGAATCCGTTTCCAGGCCACGCAGGGCTTTCTGGCAGGATTCCTGGAAGTTACGGCCAATCGCCATCACTTCGCCCACAGACTTCATCTGGGTGGTCAGCACCGCATCCGCTTCGGCAAATTTTTCAAAGTTGAAGCGAGGGATCTTGGTAACAACGTAATCGATGGACGGCTCGAAAGAGGCCGGGGTCTTGCCACCGGTGATCTCGTTCTGCAGCTCGTCCAGGGTGTAGCCCACCGCCAGCTTGGCCGCCACCTTGGCAATCGGGAAACCGGTCGCCTTGGAGGCCAGCGCGGAAGAACGGCTCACCCGTGGGTTCATTTCGATCACCACCATGCGGCCGTTGTCCGGGTTTACCCCGAACTGCACGTTGGAGCCGCCGGTTTCCACACCGATCTCACGCAGTACCGCCAACGAGGCGTCCCGCATGATCTGGTATTCCTTGTCGGTGAGCGTCTGGGCCGGCGCCACAGTGATGGAGTCACCGGTGTGCACACCCATGGGATCGAAGTTCTCGATGGAACAAACGATGATGCAGTTGTCCTTTTTGTCGCGGACCACTTCCATCTCGTACTCTTTCCAGCCGAGCAGGGATTCGTCGATCAGCAGCTCATTGGTCGGTGAAAGATCCAGACCACGCTGACAGATTTCTTCAAACTCTTCGCGGTTGTAAGCCACCCCACCGCCGGAGCCACCCATGGTGAAGCTGGGACGGATGATGCAGGGGAAACCCAGCTCTTCCAGCGCCGCATTGGCCTCTTCCATGTTATGTGCAATGGCAGAACGCGGACACTCCAGGCCGATGGCTTTCATGGCCTTGTCAAAACGGGAGCGGTCTTCCGCCTTGTCGATGGCATCTTCGGTGGCGCCAATCATCTCGACACCAAATTTTTCCAGCACACCGTTGTGGTCCAGATCCAGCGCACAGTTCAGTGCCGTCTGACCGCCCATGGTGGGCAGCAGCGCATCCGGACGCTCTTTCTCGATGATCTTGGCGACCGTTTCCCAGGTGATCGGCTCGATGTAGGTGGCATCGGCCATGGCCGGGTCGGTCATGATGGTGGCCGGGTTGGAGTTCACCAGGATCACCCGGAACCCCTCTTCACGCAGGGCTTTACAAGCCTGCGCACCGGAGTAGTCAAACTCACAGGCCTGGCCGATCACGATCGGGCCAGCGCCAATGATGAGAATACTTTTGATGTCGGTTCTTTTAGGCATAGTTCGCTAACCGTCAGACGTATGTTGCGGTTGTCTTTGCGTCGGACGTCAGACGTCGGACGTCAGACGCTATTACTTGGCTTCCATCAACTCGATGAAGTGATCAAACAGCGGCGCACAGTCATGCGGCCCCGGGCTCGCTTCCGGATGCCCCTGGAAGCTGAACGCCGGCACGTCAGTGCGATGAATCCCCTGCAGAGTGCCATCGAACAGCGATACATGGGTCACCTTCAGGTTGTCCGGCAGGTTGTCCATGTCCACCGCAAAACCGTGGTTCTGGCTGGTGATCATTACGGTATCGTCATCCAGGGTTTTAACCGGATGGTTGGCGCCATGGTGGCCGGTGCCCATCTTGATGGTCTTTGCCCCGCTGGCCAGCGCCAGCAGCTGGTGGCCCAGGCAGATACCAAACACCGGTTTGCCAGTGGCAACGATGTCCTTGATCGCCGCGATGGCGTAGTCACAGGGCTCCGGATCACCCGGGCCGTTGGACAGGAAGATGCCATCGGGATTCATGGCCAACACGTCGGCAGCCGGGGTCTGCGCCGGCACCACGGTGAGCTTGCAGCCACGCTCCGCCAGCATCCGCAGAATGTTGCGTTTGACGCCGTAATCGTAGGCCACCACGTGGAAGCGAGCGTCTTTCTGCTCGGTGTGTCCGTTTTCCAGATCCCAGGTGGACTCCGTCCAGCTGTAGGATTCCTTGACGGTCACTTCCTTGGCCAGATCCATACCTTTCAGGCCGGGGAAACCCTTGGCCGCGTCGAGGGCTTTGGCCTCATCCAGGTTATCGCCGGCGATAATGCAGCCGTTCTGGGCGCCCTTGTCGCGCAGAATGCGGGTCAGGCGGCGGGTATCGATATCGGCGATAGCAACAATGTTGTTTTCACGCAGGTAGTCCGGCAGGGACTTTTCGCTACGCCAGTTGCTGACCGTCATGGCCAGATCGCGAATCACCAGGCCGGCGGCCCAGATTTGGCTGGACTCTTCGTCCTCGGCGGTCACACCGGTGTTGCCGATGTGGGGATAGGTCAGGGTCACAATCTGTTTGGCGTAGGAGGGATCCGTCAGGATCTCCTGGTAGCCGGTCATCGCGGTGTTAAACACCACTTCACCCACGGTTTCACCCGTGGCACCGATAGCAACACCCCGAAAGATGCTTCCGTCTTCGAGAGCGAGAATGGCGGGAACCGTCAACGCAACCTCCAGGCTGGCAGAAATAAAGGGAGATATGCGGCAGGGCACCGTGACCGGATACAGCTTTCCGGTCGCAAAAAAGCGAGATGGATTGCTCCACCTCGCTTTTTCGTGAAATTCTTCATTCGTGTGCCCCGCACGCCCATCACGGGCTGCGCGCCATTTTAGGGCTTTGGAGAACAAATGTCACCCTCAAAGCCGCCGGCACACGACGAGCTGCAGGAAAGGCCTCCGTGGGAGCTTGCCTGCAAGCGATAATCGCCTGCAGGCAGGCTCCCACGATCGATTTTGGCTCGACCCTCTTAGCCCTTGCCCCAGCCCGCCGAATCACCGGCAAGACCCAATACGTCCTGCATATCGAACAGCCCCTTGTCCTGACCGCCCAACCAGGCCGCGGCCCGCACCGCACCACGGCCAAAGGCCATGCGGCTGGAAGCTTTGTGGGTAATCTCTACCCGTTCGCCATCGGCAGCGAACAGTACCGTATGATCCCCAACGATATCGCCGGCACGAATGGTCTCGAAACCGATGGTCTGGCGGTCACGCTCGCCGGTGCGACCTTCGCGGCCGTAGACCGCCACATCCTTGAGGTTACGCCCCAGGGTCTGGGCCACCACTTCGCCCATGCGCAGGGCGGTACCGGAAGGGGCATCGATCTTGTGACGGTGGTGAGCCTCGATCACTTCGATATCCACCTCGTCCTGCAACACCGCAGCCGCCGTTTCCAGCAGCTTGAAGCACAGGTTCACACCAATGGAGTAGTTAGGGGCGTAGCAAATGGCGATCTCTTCGCTGGCCGCACGCAGGCCCGCGATCTGCCCGTCATCCAGGCCCGTGGTGCCGATAACCAGCTTCGTACCCGCCGCACGACACACCTCAATATTCTTTACGGTAGCTTCCGGCACGGTGAAATCGATGAACACATCCGCATCGTTAACCACTGCCGCCAGGTCATCCGCCAACGCCACACCCGCATTACCCTGCCCCACCAGCTCTCCGGCATCGGCGCCAATCAGGCTGGACCCGGGCACATCCACCGCTGCCGCCAGAGTGGTATCCGGGTTGGCAAGAGTTGCCTCAATAAGAATACGGCCCATGCGTCCGGCAGCGCCGATAATGCCTACTTTCATGCTGAATTCCTTGAACATCGCACCGGGCAGCAACTGCTCAACCACACAGCCCCGCCAATATTGTGAAAGGCGGCTAGTCTACCAGAAAGGGGGGCTGATTCACTGCGTAGAGGTTGCGATCCTCCTTCTCCATGAACTTGCGGCGCTTGCGGTCAAAGCGCTTGAAACTCATGCCGCTGGTCTGCCAGGCCTGGATTTCCTTCAGGCGCTTGCGAGCATAGGCCCGATCCAGCCATTCCATGGAAAAACGGGCAGGCAACTGTGCCGCCAGCATCAATTGCGCCAGCGCCTGCTGCGCCTGATCGCCCTGGTAGGTGTAAAGCAGACTATTGGCATACTCATAGCGCACAATGGCCAGATCCGGCACCTGCTCCACCGATACCTCGAACGGGCGGATCGCATCCTGACTGTCGGCCGCCAGGGTCAGCCGCCCTGCCGCCTTGCCCACCCGCCGCAGCACATTAGCTTCGAAGGCGGCGCTCAGCGACAGCGCCAAGGGGTGCTGCGGTTCTACCGCCAGCATCTCTGTGGCCGCATTGATAACCATGGCAGCATAGTTGCGCTGCAGGGTGGCCGGCACCGATTCATCCTCGGCCAACCTCGCCACCGCGTAGCCAAAACCGAGCCGCATCATGCAGTAATCCGACTGCATGCCCTTATCCCCCGGCAACACAGGCGCATTACGGCCGAACCACTCCATCTCGTTAATCACTTCCTGAAGCAATTGCTGCTTCTGGGTGTGGGTCGGCGCCAGATAGGTGGCGTAGACGATTTGCGCCACCACCGCAGGCACCCGGGCATAGCCCCCATAGCGCCGCCCAAGATCCCGGGCGTGACGCAGATCACCGCGAAAAAAGGCCTGCCAGACCTCCAGCACATTGCGACTGTGCTGCTGCCAATCATCATCCTGATAGCGCAGATCACGATACAGGGCCGGGAAACGCTGATAGCGGGACTGAAGGTACTCTGCAGACGGATAGGGCAACTGCAACCCACGCATGAAGGTCGCCCAGTGTTCGCGGATCTCGTCGTAGGTATAGGTGTAAGGCGCCTGATCGAAGGGTACTGACACCCAGACCCCATTAATGACAGCATCCTCCAGCGGCAAGGGGGCTCGCTGGGAAAAGGTTTCCTCCACCCGCTGGTAAGCCTGATCCACAGGCGCCGCCGAAAGAGAAACCGGAAACATCAGGATCGCCCCCAGCATCCATGCCAGTCGCCACGCACCCATAACTGCCTCGATATTTGTTGTTGTTTTTTATGCAGAATATAGCAGCGAACAGAAGCGGGACAATGAACCCGGTCAATTTTCATACTATCGGCTGAGCCCGTACCGGAACGCCTCCACACAGTGGATCGTCCCTGCGGGAGTGGTCGTCAGACCACCAAAAGGGCCGCCTCCCCACCACCATCACCCTTTGCTGTCGCCCACCCGGCTTTTTGCGTTATGGCTCCTCATGCCCCCCCGGTTCGTCGGCACAAAAAAAGCGGAGCCGGTTGCCCGGCTCCGCTTTTCCCGATTCACTGACCACCACACTTACTTGGTGTCGAAGAACCGTTTCACGCCTTCAAACCAGCTGCTCTTGCGCGGGTTATGACGATCGCCACCGTTTTCCAGCGAATCCTGGAACTGACGCAGCAGGTCTTTCTGCTCACTGGACAGCTTCACCGGCGTTTCGATCACCACCTTGCAAAGCAGATCCCCGGGGGCGCCCCCCCGCACAGAGGTCACACCCTTGCCGCGCAGACGGAACATTTTTCCGCTCTGGGTTTCGGCCGGCACTTTCAGCTTTACCTTGCCGTTCAGGGTCGGCACATCCAGCTCACCACCGAGAGTGGCATCCACAAAGCTGACCGGCACCTCGCAATAGAGATTGGTGCCATCACGCTGGAAGATGTCGTGTTCGCGTACCGCTACCTGAACGTAAAGGTCTCCGGACGGCGCACCGTGCATCCCCGCCTCGCCCTCGCCAGCCAGACGAATGCGATCACCGGTATCGACACCGGCCGGAATCTTCACAGACAGGGTCTTGGTGTTCTGCACCCGGCCCTGGCCACCACAACTGCCGCAAGGGTCCTTGATGATCTGACCTTCGCCCTTACAGGTCGGGCAAGCTTGCTGCACTGTGAAAAAGCCCTGCTGCATGCGCACCTGACCAGCACCACCACAGGTGGTACAGGTCACCGGCTGCGAGCCTTCCTTTGCCCCGGAGCCATGACAGACGCCGCAGCTATCCCAGGTGGGCACACGAATCTTTTCTTCGCAGCCTCGCACCGCCTGTTCCAGCGTCAACTCCAGGGTATAACGCAGATCGGCACCACGGGCCGGGCCACGACGGCCACCGCCGCCGCCACCACCAAAAATATCACCGAAGATATCGCCAAAAATATCGCCAAAGCCGCCAGCACCGCCGCCACCGAAACCGCCAGCGCCGCCCTGACCATTCACACCGGCATGGCCGAACTGGTCGTAAGCCGCACGTTTCTGCTCATCGGCGAGGACTTCGTAGGCTTCCTTGGCTTCCTTGAATTTGGCCAATGCCTCTTCATCATCCGGATTACGGTCCGGATGGTATTTCATCGCCAGTCGGCGATAAGCTTTTTTCAGATCCTGCTGGCTGACATCCTTGGACACCCCCAGCACTTCGTAATAATCGCGTTTGGACATATACAGGTCCGTATTCTGGGCTCAAACCACGACGCCGGGCAGGGCCCGGCGTCGTTCGTCTGACGTCAACGTCCGACGCCTTTCGCTTACTTCTTCTTGTCGTCGTCGACTTCTTCGAACTCCGCGTCGACAACGTCATCACCCGCCTTTTGCTGACCCGCGTCGGCATCAGCGGCGCCTTCGGCTTGCTGGGCCTGCTCGGCATACAGCTTCTGGGCCAGCGGTGCAGACACTTCAGACAGCGCCTTGATCTTGGCTTCGATGTCGTCCTTGTCGCTGCCCTTGGCGGCTTCTTCCAGTTCGTCACAGGCCTTGGTGATGGACTCTTTCTCTTCGTCCGTGGCCTTGTCGCCCGCTTCGTCGAGGGTCTTGCGAGTCGCGTGCACCAGATGGTCGGCCTGGTTGCGAGTCTGCACCAGCTCTTCGAACTTCTTGTCTTCGTCCGCGTGCGCTTCGGCATCCGCGACCATTTGATCGATCTCTTCATCGGACAGACCGGAAGAGGCCTTGATCTGAATGGACTGCTCTTTGCCAGTGGCCTTGTCTTTCGCGCTAACGTGCAGGATACCGTTGGCATCGATATCGAAGGTCACTTCGATCTGCGGCATGCCACGAGGGGCCGGCGGAATGTCTTCCAGGTTGAACTGACCCAGAGACTTGTTCTGCCCGGCCTGCTTACGCTCACCCTGCAGCACATGCACAGTCACAGCCGTCTGGTTGTCGTCTGCGGTGGAGAACACCTGCGACGCATTGGTCGGGATGGTGGTGTTCTTCTCGATCAGCGGAGTCATCACGCCACCCATGGTTTCGATACCCAGGGTCAGCGGCGTCACGTCCAGCAGCAGTACGTCAGTTACATCGCCGCTCAGTACCGCACCCTGAATGGCCGCACCCATGGCAACCGCTTCATCCGGGTTCACGTCCTTGCGCGGCTCTTTGCCGAAGAACTCGGCCACTTTCTTCTGCACCATCGGCATACGGGTCTGACCACCCACCAGGATCACATCGGTGATCTCGGCACCGCTCACACCGGCGTCTTTCAGCGCGGTCTTGCAGGGCTCCAGGGAACGGGTCACCAGATCGCCCACCAGAGACTCGAGCTTGGCGCGGGTCAACTTCACCACCAAATGCTTGGGACCGGTGGCATCGGCAGTGATGTACGGCAGGTTCACTTCCGTCTGCTCACTGGAAGACAGCTCGATCTTGGCTTTCTCGGCGGCTTCTTTCAGGCGCTGCATGGCCAGCGGATCGCCACCCAGATCGATACCGGAATCTTCCTTGAACTGGGCCGCCAGATAGTTGATCACGGCCAGGTCAAAGTCCTCACCACCCAGGAAGGTGTCACCATTGGTGGCCAGCACTTCAAACTGGTGCTCGCCATCCACTTCGGCAATCTCGATGATGGAAATATCGAAGGTACCACCACCCAGGTCGTATACCGCGATGGTGCGGTCGCCGCCCTTCTTGTCCATACCGTAGGCCAGGGCCGCAGCAGTGGGTTCGTTGATGATACGCTTCACATCCAGACCGGCGATGCGACCGGCATCCTTGGTGGCCTGACGCTGGGAATCGTTGAAGTAAGCCGGCACGGTGATAACGGCCTCGGTGACGGTCTCACCCAGGTAATCTTCCGCGGTCTTCTTCATCTTTTTCAGCACTTGCGCAGAGATCTGCGGCGGCGCCATCTTTTCGCCCTTCACTTCCACCCAGGCGTCACCGTTGTCGGCCTTGGCAATCTTGTAAGGGACCATCTTGATGTCTTTCTGAACCACATCGTCTTCAAAACGACGACCGATCAGACGCTTCACCGCGTACAGGGTGTTTTCCGGGTTGGTCACGGCCTGACGCTTGGCAGCCTGACCGACCAGGGTTTCCTTGTCGTCGGTGTACGCGATGATGGAAGGCGTCGTACGGGCGCCTTCGCTGTTCTCGATAACCTTGGCCTTGTCGCCTTCCAGTACCGCCACACAGCTGTTGGTCGTACCCAGGTCAATACCGATAATCTTGCCCATGTGTCTCTTTCTCCTTCACACCACCCGAATCCCTTTCGGCGATTCGGTCAGTTGAACTTGTTAACTCGTCTGGCTCCTATATGGCGGTGCTTTCTGCCAATTCAAGGGAGCGTGAAGATTTTGTTTATTGCCATTTTTAGCGGGTCGGACGTCGGACGTCGGACGTCAAAACCCCAAAACCGGCCGAACAGGGCGCCTGACTTCCGACGTCAGACGTCCGACCAGAATCTTTATGGCGCCTTGCTGACCACCACCCGCGCCGGGCGAATCAGACGGCCATTGAGCTGATAGCCTTTCTCCAGCACCTCAATCACCGTGTTCGGGTCCACATTGGGTACCGGCACCATGGTCATGGCTTCATGCAATTCCGGATTGAACGGCTCATCGCTGGGGCTGATCTGCTCCAGGTTGTACTTGCCGAACACATCCAGCAGGGACTTGAGGGTCAGCTCGATGCCTTCACGGGCCGGCTTCAGGGCCTCGTCTTGCGCATCCAGCGCCGCCAGCCCACGCTCCAGGTTGTCTGCCACACTCAGCAGATCACCCGCGAATTTTTCCAGCGCGAACTTGTGGGCGTGCTGCACATCACGCTCGGCACGCTTGCGCACGTTCTGCACTTCGGCCTGGGCACGGACATCAGCCTCACCCAGTGCCTTCTTTACTTTCGCCAGTTCGGCTTCCATCTCGGCCAGCGCCTCTTCGGCGGTGGGCTCGGCTGCCTCTGCCTCGGCCTGAGCAGCCTGCTGCTCTTCCACGGTTTCTACCTGCGGCTCAGCGGCCTTCTGGTCTTTTTCCTGCTCACTCATTTGTCACTCCACATCCCTAAACCGGGCTTTTCCAGGAAAGCCGGCAAAGATATGGGAACTGTTGGTGGGGATTCAAGGGAAAGGTAGTGAATAGTTAATAGTGAACAGTTAACAGCGCCGCGAGAGGGGTTGGTGGGTGCCGGGACGGCGCAGGGCGCGTTCAGGCGGCTGTCAGCGCATCCTGTGGGAGCTTGCCTGCAAGCGATGGCCCTCCGCCTCCCCCCACCCGCGTCAGATCATGCTGAGGGAGCGGTGGTTCCACCGCGATTTTCAGCACCCTGCCGAGGGATCGTGGTCGAACGACCACTCCCACAGAGCCTTCGGCTACAGGCAGTTAGCTGTCAACTGAATTACAGCTGGGTGAGGGCCGCCGAGAGGATCTTGGCGGTGATATCCACGGTGGGGATCACTTTTTCGTAGTCCATGCGGGTGGGCCCCACCACGGCGAGAACGCCCACCGGGCCGTTCTCGGCACGGTAAGGGGCAGAAATCAGCGAGTAATCCTCGAAGGGACGAAAACCGGATTCCCGGCCAATGAAAATCTGCACCCCGTCGGCCTTCATGGAACGCTCCAGCAAATGCAGGATATCGCGCTTGTGGTTGAAGGCATCAAACAGATCCCGCAGCTGGCCCAGATTGTCCGCCTCGGCAGACTGAATCAGGTTGGACTCACCGGAAACCACATAATCAGAATCAGATTGCTCCGTGCGCAGGGCCTTGTCGGCCACCGCCACCGCCGTTTGCATCAGGGCATCCATCTGCTGACGGTCCGCATTCATGGTATTGAGCAGGCCATCGCAGATACTATTCAGATCGCAACCGGCATAGGTGTGATTGATGTAGTTGGCGGCCTGCCGCAGCTCCACCTCATCGTAATCCCGGTCGGTATGAATGATACGGTTCTGCACCTCAGAGCGGTTCACCACCAGCACCACCAGCACCCGCTTGCCCGACAAGGGCAGAAACTCCACCTGCCGCAGGGTGCTCACCTCACGGCGTGGCACCGCTACCAGCCCCGCCATACGCGTCAGCTCCGCCAGCGTCTTTGACGCCTGGGCGATCAACTCTTGCGGCGATTGCTCCGGCGCCAGCAGCTGGTTCAACTCGCGCTTCAGATCCCTGTGATCCGGCCGCTCCATCACACTGGTCGCCAGTAGGGAATCCACATACATGCGGTAACCCAATTCGGTCGGAATCCGCCCGGCAGACGTATGCGGGCTGGCCAGAATGCCCAGATCCTCCAGCTCCGCCATGATATTGCGGATGGTGGCCGGGCTGACTTTGAGACCACTGCCGGAAGCCAGCGTCTTGGAACCCACCGGCTGGCCATCGCGAATATGGCGCTCCACCAGCGTCATCAACAGGCGTTGTTTGCGTTCGTTGAGGTCCAGTTTAGTCATGGGAATATATGTACCAGAAAGTCCCGGTCATTATACAGCCCCACAGGGACTTACACTTCCCCGCTGTTTGCCCTAGTATTGGCTTTACTGACCATAAGGACAGCACCTTCATCAGTGCAGGCAAATGCAGGAGAGCCCGATGCTGACCCACCTGAGTGTTCGCCACTTCGCCACCGTCGACCAGCTGGAGCTGGAGCCAGAGAACGGACTTACCGTCATCAGCGGCGAAACCGGCGCGGGCAAGTCTGTCATTATCGATGCGCTGGGGCTGACCCTGGGAGATCGGGCCGACTCCAGCGTGGTACGGCACGGGCATGACCGGGCTGAGGTGCTCGCCACCTTTGATGTCAGCGACAATCCAGCCGCCCGGCAATGGCTGTCGGAACGGGAACTGGACGACGACAACCAGTGTCTGTTGCGCCGCACCGTGCGCGCCGATGGCCGCTCCCGGGCCTACGTGAATGGCACGCCGACCCCGCTGGCAGAAGTCCGCGATCTGGGCGAACGCCTGATCAGCATCCACAGCCAGCATGAACACCAGGCCCTGCTCAAGAAAGAGGCCCACCGGCAACTACTGGACAATTTCGCCGATGCCCGCGATCTGGCCGGCACCGTGCGTGAGCAGTGGCGCAGCTGGCAGAAAGCCCGTCGCGCCCACGACGACGCCCTCAACCAGGCCCGTGAGCAAAACGAGCGTGAAGAACTGCTGCGCTTCCAGCTGGAAGAACTGGACGCGCTTGCCCTGCAGGAAGGCGAATTGCAGGAGCTGGAACAGGAACAGCAGCGTCTGGCCAACGCCGAAGGGCTGATTCGTATCTGCCAGCAATCGCTTGGCGCCTTGTACGAAGGCGACGACGGCACCTGCAACGATCACCTCAGCCAGGTAAGCCACTGGCTCGATGATGCGCGCCGGCAAGATGAAGGCCTGGCCAGTATTGCCGACACAGTGGAATCCGCCCGCCTGCAAGTCGAAGCCGCGGCCGACGACCTGCGCCACTACCTGGAAAAACTTGATCTGGATCCGGAACGCCTCAGCCAGGTAGAAGAGCGCCTGAGCCAGTGCTACACCCTGGCCCGCAAATACCGCATTCGCCCCGAAGAACTGGTGGAGCACCATCAGGGGCTGCTGTCGGAATCCGAAGCGCTGGGCAATGTGGACGCCCACCTCCATGCCCTGGCAGAAGCGGAAAGCGCAGCAGAAAAGCAGTACATGGACAGCGCCCTGACACTCGGCAAGGCCCGGCGCAAGGCCGCCCAGTCACTCACCCAGCAAGTCCAGAAACAGCTCACCGCACTGGGCATGAAAGCTGCCGTACTCGAAGCGCGCCTGAGCGAATGCAACCCCGGCGCCGACGGGCTCGAGGACGTCGAATTCCTGTTCTCCGCCAACCCCGGCCAACCCCTGAAACCGCTGGGCAAAGTGGCCTCCGGCGGTGAATTGTCGAGGGTCAGCTTGGCCATTCAGGTGATCTGCGCCCGCAACCTCACCGTGCCCAGCCTGGTCTTCGATGAAGTCGACGTGGGCGTCGGCGGCGGTGTCGCCGAAATTGTCGGGCGCCTGCTGCGCGAGCTGGGCAGCCACGCGCAAGTACTGTGCATTACTCACCAGGCCCAGGTCGCCAGCCAGGGCCATCAGCACTGGCAAGTCAGCAAGATTCAGGGCGACGACACCACCCACACCCGCATCCACGGGCTCGATAAAGCGGCCAGAGTCGAAGAACTGGCCAGAATGCTGGGGGGCGTGGAAATCACTGAATCCACCCGCACCCACGCGAAAGAAATGCTGAGCAAGGCGCAAGCGGCCTGAAAGGCAGTTAATCGTTAACAGTGAATAGTTAATAGCTGCGCGGGAAGGGTTGGGCGGACTGACATGCCGTGCCCGCGCTCAAACCACTGTCATCAGCCTCCTGTGGCAGCCTGCTTGCAAGAGAAAGGCAGGATTCGGGAAAACACCTCCTGCAGGCATACCCAAAATTACACAGAGCACCCCAAAGGGAAAGCCTAACCCCGACCTTCCTGTGGGAGCGGTGGTTCCACCGCGATTTTCCCGGCAACGCCGGGATCGTGGTCGAACGACCACTCCCACAGTGCGATATCTCCACACGCCGACATCAAATCCAGCGCCATCCCCCGTAGGAGCCCATGCTCGCATGGCGATCCCCTCCCCCGGCAAAAGGCCAACGCATCGTCATGCAAGCATGAATGCCTGCAGGGAAAAGGGTGTTCTGGGGGCACTGACTGGGAGAGGGAGGGGAACAGCCCACGCAACACCCGGGGCTCCCCGCGTGTTGCGTGCCGCTGCGCGAAGCGTCTTACTTCTTCGGCTTCACGTACAGGACCAGCGAGTGGTCCACAATCTCGTAACCGTGCTCTTCTGCAATGGCGTGCTGACGCTTCTCGATCACCTCGTCCATAAACTCGATAACCTGCCCGGTTTCCATGCACACCATATGGTCATGATGGTCTTCATCGGCCAGCTCAAAGACCGCCGAGCCACCTTCAAAATTGTGGCGCAACACCATGCCGGCCTGCTCGAACTGGGTCAGCACCCGGTACACGGTTGCCAGCCCCACGTCTTCGCCCGCTTCCATCAGCGACTTGTAGATGTCTTCCGCGCTCAGGTGACGCTCTTCGGACTTTTCCAGCTGCTGCAGGATTTTCACCCGCGGCAAGGTCACTTTAAGGCCCGCTTTTCTCAGATCCTGATTATCCACTGCGTATGCTCCATCTGCCGTTGGGTGGCTATTATGTCGATGTCCGGAAACTTGTACCGCGATTCCAAGTCTGTATTATCGCCCGAACACTCAATGAAGTCGAAAAACCATGCCACGTATTACCGTCACATTGCTTATCACTGCCCTGCTCGCCCTGTCTGGCTGTAGCAGCCTGCGCTTCCCCGGGGTTTACCGCATCGATATCCCCCAGGGCAACTTTGTGACAGAAGACATGCTCGCCGATCTGAAGCCCGGCATGTCTCCCGACCAGGTACGCTTCGTCCTGGGCGCGCCAACCCTGGTGGATCCCTTCACGCCCGATGTCTGGTTCTACCCCATGACCTACCGTCCCGGCAAAGGGGACAATGTCAGCCAGAAGATCGCCATCTACTTTGAAGGCGGCCAGTACAGCCACTACGAAGGTCAGGTGATCGACGATTTCAAGGCGAAGACCAGCGGCCGAAATGATCGCGACCTTCAGCAAACCGCCGAAGAGCGCAAGGAAGACGCAGAGTAAACCGCACTCCGTCTCGCCAGACGCTTCCGCCAAGCCCCGGTCAGCACCGGGGCCCGCTCCTCCTCAGTCCTTCCCGGCCTTTTCCTGTGCCCGTTTCTTGCGATTGAGCTTGGGATCCGCCTTGAGCCCGCGGTAAATCTCTACACGCTCACCGGCCTTCAGCGCATGGGCGGAGGGATTGGCCACCACCTTGCCAAACACCCCCATCGAGGCCTTTTCCAGGTCCCAGCCTTCGAACTGCTCACTGATCCCCGAGAGCCGCACCGCCTCCAGCATGGTCGTGCCTTCCGGCACGTCCAGCCCGACGAGACGCTGCTTTTCCGGCAGGGCAAACGCCACTTCCACATGAATCAGGGTATCGGCCATTACCGGGCCTCCTGCGCCGCAGGTACATCCGCCGCGGCAGGCGTCTCGGGCAACGACTCCCCTTGCACCTCAGGCAGCTCGGTCACGGGCGGCTGATCTGCCGGCTCAACAGGTGCCGCCTGCTCAGCCACAGGCGCCTCAGCAACCGGCTCATCCGCCTTTTCCGGCGCAAAGGTGCTCCACACGGAGTACACCACCAACACAATCACCGCCACCGGCGAGAAGATGCGCACCAGCGCCCGCCAGATCAGGTATAGCGGGAAGCTCTTCATCGCGAGCTCCTTGCGGGCATGGGTCTCTTTCATCACCCAACCGGCAAAGACCGCGATCAACAATCCGCCCAACGGCAACATGATCGTCGTAGACAGGAATTCCATGTTGTCGAAGAAGGTACCGACCAGGAAGGTCTTGTCCTTCCAGATATTGAACGACAGCACCGACCCCAGCCCCAGCACCCAGGCGCCCAGCCCCACAATCACCGAAGACATGGCACGGTTAACGCCCTTTTCGACCAGCCAGGCCACCACCGGCTCCGCCAGACTGATAGAGGAACTCCAGGCGGCACACACCACCAGCACGAAAAACAGCGAACCGAACAACATACCGCCCGGCATCTGACCAAACGCCAGCGGCAAGGTCACAAACATCATGCCCGGTCCCTGCCCGGCCTCCAGCCCACCGGAGAACAGCAACGGGAACATGGCCACACCGCTACCCAGCGCAACCAGCGTGTCCAGCAAGGCAATAATGATCACCGTGGACATGATGGACACCGGCTTCTTCTTGCCAGCCTTACCAGGCACTTGCCGCGGCATATAGGCCCCATAGGCCATGATCGCGCCCATACCCAGGCTCAGGGTAAAAAAGGCCTGGCCGACAGCGGTAATCACTGCCTGACCATTGAGCTTGGAAAAGTCGAAGGCAAACAGGAACTCGATACCCTGCATGAAACCCGGCGTCGTGGCGGCGTAGCCCACCAGCACCAGCAACAGCACAAACAGCAGCGGCATCAGGATCTGCACGGCTTTTTCCAGCCCCCCTTTTACGCCACGGCCAACCACCACCATGGTCAGCAGCATGAACAGGGTGTGATACCCCATCATCAGCCAGGGACTGGCCAGCATGTCATCAAAACGGGCACCGGACTGGGCAGCCGTAATCCCCTGGAAGGCACCCTGCACCGCTTCCCACGTGTAGTAGAGTGCCCAGCTGGCCACCACGGAATAGAAAGACAAGATCAGGAACGCCGACAGCACCCCCATATATCCGATCCAGGACCAACGCTGGGTGACCTTGCTCTCCGCCGCCAGCTTGCGCATGGTGTTAATCGGGCTCATCCCGCCCTTGCGGCCCAGCATCACTTCCGCCGCCATGATCGGCACACCCACCACCGCGATACACAGCAGGTACAACAAGACAAATGCCCCGCCCCCGTTTTCGCCGGTGATGTAAGGGAAACGCCAGATGTTCCCCAACCCGACCGCAGAACCGGTCGCCGCCAGAATAAAAACCCAACGGCTGGCCCACATGCCGTGAACCGGCTTGCTCTCTTGCTTCATAACATCTGTACCCTAGTTAACGTGGCGCTATTCTCTTATTTTTTGCCATGCGGGCTCAACCCGAAGTAACCACTCACATACAGGCGCTTGCCATAGACAAAGCGCTATTCGACGCCCCGGCCATGCTCTATAATCGCCCGCCTATGGGAAAAGCCAACAAAAAAGCCAAAGCACCGTCCGCCACCATTGCGCAAAATCGCAAGGCGCGTCACGAATACCATCTGGAAGAGCACTTTGAAGCCGGCCTGGTTCTGGAAGGCTGGGAAGTGAAGTCCATGCGTGCCGGCAAAGCCAACCTCAGCGAAGCCTACGTCCTGCTCAAGGATGGCGAGGCCTTCCTGTTTGGTGCCCGCATCGAGCCGCTGAACACGGCCAGCACCCACATCACCCCGGACCCGGTACGCACACGCAAGCTGCTGCTACACCGTCGCGAGCTGGGGCAGGTATTTGGTGGGGTACAGAAAGACGGCTTCACCTGCGTACCGGTGAGCCTGTACTGGAAGAAAGGGTTCGCCAAGTGCGACATTGCACTGGCCAAGGGCAAACAGAAATTCGACAAGCGCGCCACCGAGAAAGAGCGCGACTGGAACCGGCAGAAGCAGCGCCTCATGCGGCAGGGCTGATCACCAGCCCCGCCCCGGCCCGCCGGGGTTGGCAAACACCACCCCGACCAACCTCAAGACACTGTCTAAAGCCGGCAATTACGCCGTATGGCGCTCTACGCTGTCCGCCCGACTGTCGCCGCGCAGCTGCCAGTAAAACTGGAGCCAGGCACGCAGTACCGCCGGCAGAAAGTAGACCGCAAACAGGATCACCGGAATACGGGCGTCCGGCGTTGCCAGGTCCACCAGGTAGACACCAGCAGCGTAAGCCGCCAGGGCGAATACCAGTTGCAGCGCTCTGTAGAGCAGCGGCTGAGCCTTCAAAGGCGACAGTGCCTTCTCGGAAACTTGCCCTGCTGACCGAAAGATCGTGTTCATCTTCCTTCTCCTTAATGAACGACAATGCTTTGATCAGCGGCCTTCATGAACATCAATCTCAAGGCTCGCTGTAAAGCCATTGTGTGGATACACAATCTCGAACCCCATGCGTCATGGTGGCTTTTGGCTACCCCGCACATGGATTCGACCTTGCCACCGAAGACCTCATCATTTATTGATGACATTATTCCGTGGCACACCGCTATATTGCGCCGGAAAGATGACACAACAAGGGCAAAAGGTCAGATTGTCGGACAACAGATGTGTATTCAGGTAACACTTTTCACAGCCCGGTTACTTTATGAACCGCTTTCAGCCCAAAATCGATCAAAAAACACGCAAAATCCATTTTAATCGTCCGACACACTTGTCGATCGACTTCCCCCACCCCATCTCCTACAATAGCCGTTCACAGGGGCCGACCTGGATTCGACGCCGGTATTGAACTCTGTGGTGCATGTCGAGAAGGTCACGAGTCTCGTAAATCATTTGTGGCACATTAAAGTAATCGCAAACGACGATTCTTACGCACTAGCAGCTTAAACCCTGCTTATCGCCAATCGACCCTGCCTGTGGGGAAGAGCGGCGAGCATCGCAACACAGGCTCGCAGCAACGTCCGCCCCGGATCGCGCTGTTAAAACTCTTAGGGGCTCGGCTTTCACGTCCTGCCAATCGGGTTGTGAAGGCTTAAATCAATAGATCTGGCTAAGCATGTAGACCTGCAGATGGATTGCTGACGGACGCGGGTTCGATTCCCGCCGGCTCCACCAAACAGCACCAATGAAAAGGGCCACCCCAATGGGGTGGCCCTTTTTTGTGGCGTTATCCAACGCCTGATGCCAATGATCACCCTAGAGCGGAAATCGGCGTCAAGCCGATCGCCGCGATCTATTACAGCCGAGCCCAACGAGGAAAATCATTTTAACTCGCCCATCACTCCACCACAGCGGCCAACTTAAACACCACACTCATTGGCTTACTTCCTTCATGCGTTCGGTAATCAACCGGTCCATAGTAGGTAAAGGGGGCAGCCTTTCCCTTCTCCAGCTTGTTTTCACGAACAAACAAATGGATAGAGATCCCTAGATGCTTGTGGCTGATGATCTCTCGACCTTTCTTATGCTCTGGCGTAACAGAACGCTGGCTTTGCCAATGGAATGTGCTTTCATCAATCCAATGGTCCACATACCGGTGATCTTCAGCCTTTCCCTGCTTGTTCAGCGTAACCAGTAGCACATGAGCAGAAGCATCGCTTAGGCAAACATGTCCGCTCTGCCAGTTTCCCGGGTTATAAACCTCACCAAAAAGTGGAGGTATTTCATCTCTCATGAGCCTCTGGCCGACGGCCATGTCCAAAGGGCTCACTACTGACTTAAGCCGAGCAAAGGTGCGAATTTGATCACTTAGCTCGGGGGATACCTCAATATCTTCATAGTCAGGGTTGGCCGCTCTTAGGTAATACTCACCTTGCCCACGTTTCTTCACCGTTCTCAAAAGATACTGGGTATCCCCAGCTTCATCTAAACGCTCAATCGCGAATATTTTTTCCGTAATTGACCCAGCATTGTTTGGGGTAACATGTTCAAGAAGCAGGTAGTCACCGTCATGAATAGGGGATTTACCACCGTTCATTGAGTTACCTGAGGCTCTTGCAATGAAATGCCGAGAGGGGTCTAGGCGACCATAACCCGCTCCCAGAGAACGATACTCTTCAGAGTCCGCCTGACTATTTCTGAAATGACCGCAGGCTATTTTCAGAGACGAGAAATAAGGGAGCTCGACGCACAACTTTGCATTGGGACCAGCATAACTTGGGTGATCCAGTATCTGCTGCACTGAGGAGCGGGCCTCATAGGAAGCTAATCGGTACTCCACAATCTCACGAGCCATCTCCGACAACGCCTCGCTTCCCTCATCGGGTAGCGGAATACAGCTTTCAAAACGACCATCGCTAACCTTGAATAAAGGAGGCACCTTATTTACCCAATGATCGACGGGATTCTTCTTCCAGTATCGAAACCATTGCTCTGATTCACCGGAGGCCTCTTTAACCGCATCCGATATTTCCGTGAACAATCGCGGCCTTCGTTGAAGAACGCTCCAGGACGCTGACGATAGCGCTTCTAGCGACGGTGGCTTTCTCCAGCCATCCATTTGCATAAAGGCCTCAAGCAGTATCATCTTGAAGGACTTCGACATTGCAGTGGTCTCGATCTCTAAAAGCAATGCCTTATGGCTTTTGAATAGCTCAATCTGCGCGGGCAGCAGATCCTCCATCTCCCCTACTAGATCAAACCAACTTCCATGCTGCTTCCTCATCCGAGATACGCTAGCACCATATCGGTAATACTCGGTTAGCGTTGGCCTTCGCCCCAGCGTCTCTTTTAAGGATAGGTACTCATCTTCGACTCCCGAGGAAGCCAACCCTTTAAGAAACTCAATAATCTTCAGGTCATAATTGACAAAACAGCCATCAGGCAGAGATAGTTCACCGGTTTCTGCTCTGCTTGCAAAGTCTGCCAGCTGTCGATGAGTCATTGACTCCCCCATCAAAGCCTGGGGCTTATGCAGAAAAGAATGGTGATTACCCACAAAGTCCATGATAACCAGCTTTTCTTTACCCGGGCTTTTTCTCAGCCCTCTACCTATCTGCTGAAGAAATAGAACTTTAGATTCGGTAGGTCTAAGTAGAAGAACAGTATCAATCGATGGTAGATCCACCCCCTCATTGAATAAATCAACGGAGAAAACAACCTGTAATTCACCATTATTCAATAGTTCCAGCGCCTCTCCACGAGACATTGTCGAATCCCCGTGAACCGAAGCTGCTGGAATTCCAGCCTTATCAAACTGCTCAGCCATGAAATCAGCATGTTTTCTTGAAACGCAAAACGCCAACGTCCTGGTTTGACAGTGTTGTCGCCATATTCTCAAGGCGTGCCTTGCTCGCGCCAAGGTGGCCAATTTATTTCCCAGCAAAGCAGGATCAAACTTCCCATTCCGCCAAGGAATCTCTTTGTAATCCACCGATTCATCAAAGATCCCATAGTAATGAAAGGGAACAAGGTGATTCTCTTTCACGCCATTCAGCAATGGAAATTCATAAACAAGGTTGTCGTCGCACAGCGATAGAATGTCAGATCTATCCGTTCTATCAGGTGTGGCGGTTAGGCCAAGTAAGAAATGCGGAACAAAGTAATCAAGCAATCGATGATAGGTAGGCGCCGATGCATGATGAAATTCATCTACAACGATATAGTCGAAGTGTCGAGGGTCAAACTCGCGCAAATGCTCCTCTTTCCCCAACGTCTGCACTGAGGCACAGAGTATATCCGCGGCCTTATTGCGGACACTTCCCATATAGTAGCCCACACGGCTTTTCGGCCTAATGCAGATATAGGTCTCCGCAGCTTGCTTTAGAATTTCCTCTCGATGCGCGACAAAGAGTATTCTCCTGGCCCCCATTTGGTTGGCATCAAATGCAGAAAGCCAGGTTTTCCCCAGCCCCGTTGCCAACACCACCAAACCCCGCCCAAACCCCTCCTCTCTGGTCTTGTCGAGAGCACTCAATGCCTCACTCTGTACCAGCGTTGGTACAGGAGGGGCCTCAGCTTCGTCGCTACCTGGAGCAATGGCTTTCGGCGGAGGAACTCGCCGAGCCTCATAATCATCGACCCACTGATCAGAAAGCTCCACCACATTAGGGGATTCAAAAAGCTCCTCAAAACGCTGCGCAGCTTCTAAGTACCCTTCGTCAGGCGGAAAATCCACTTGATAGTTCCACTCAATTCCCGCCTGCAATGCCTGAGCACTAATATTGCTAGACCCGATAAAGGCTCGCCCCCACCTTCTCGAACCATGATCATGGCCGGAAAATAGATACGCCTTTAAATGAAAGCTAGATCCCTTACTTTCATAAACCCGGACATCAGCACCCTGTTGTTTGAGTAACAGCAGCGCTCTGAGGGCAGCCGGGTCAGTAATGTCGAGATAGTCACTAGTAAGAATTCGAATCTGTGCCGGTTTTTTTAACTCATCGTCGCTAATCGCATTCTGTAAATCAGGATAAATTAGGTTTAACCCTGTTTTCTTCACAAATGCCACAGCCAAATCAATCTGGCTTGCCTGGCTAATTGATTGGCACAATTTCGGAAGAAAATGCTGGTATTTCCCACCCGTGATCAGCTTTTGAGGCTTTTCCTTTTTCTTGACCACAACGATATTTAACCAACTATGATCCCGTTCTGGGCGGGTATCTTCTGTATGCCAGAAACGCTGACTATCAACCTGATCTAACTGGCTAACCCAATCTTTAGCAACCTCCTCACTGGCATCAGTGAAGTGCCGTCCTAACTCTTCTCGCTCACCGCTGCCGGCTTTAAAGCTCATATAAAAAGCGCCGCCGGGCTTTAATGCGATCCATAAGGCCTGGATAGCAATCACTAAATCATGCTTTGGAAGATGAAGAAGACTGGCGCAAGCCCAAATTCCATCATAGGCAGCCCGCTCCTTCACATCAGAGAATAGACGCTGCTCAACCGCTACCCCCGTTTCTTGAGAAGCCAGTTTGGCAATCGCTTCAGATCCATCAAATGCAGAGACTCGATAACCTAAGCCTTGAAAATACAGTGCGTCACGAGCGGACCCACAACCCGCATCTAAGATATGGCCTCCCTCGGGGACGAGAGGCAAAAACTCATCGTAAATTTTCCGCATATCCACAGAAAGCGTCGCGTCCACAAACGCCTTGGCGTTGCGGTTGTAATAATCTAGCGTATTCGCCATGACTACCCTTAACTTATTGAATCCCCATAGCTTTCAGAGCCTAACAGCACGGTAGCGAGTCGCCAAAGCAGAAATTATCATGACAGGACATCTGCCAACTTCGTTGTAACAAGCTAAGTCGACTTAGAAATTGATTTGAGCTCATGAAGAGCCAGATCATCACCATCTAAACCATGATCCTCAAAGTAGGCAGTAGGCCAACCCAGCTCCTCTGGTTGAAAATGCAAAACATCGGGCCAAACCTGCAGATCGGCAAACCGATCATGCAGCATGCTTTCAGCTTCCTCAGGGCTTTCGATCCCCTCCAGTTCCACAACGACAGATTCATATTGCTTGTAGTTACTGGCGTCTCGATACAAGTAACTCACCTCAAACTTCATGCGCACTCCTCCCTGCCCCCCTTTTTATCCTCCGCCCCTAAGACCAACAATCAGGCGAAATGCCTGGGAAGCTCCCCTAAGTGCTACACCAGCCCGCGATAAATAACGTTCATCTGCTTCTCTTTGACCCTCCGCCAGCCCACCCCTAAGCTGATCAAAAGCGCCACGGACGGATAACAACAATGAAGCTCACCACTCTCACCCCGCCTCTGGAAGCTCTGCATGCCTCCTGTGACGACATTCTTCTGGTCTCTCTGATCAGCCATGACGGGCTGCCGGTGGTGCATTTTGGTGAGGGGCTGGATTTTGATGATCAGAGTGCGCTGTTTTTCGAGATGAAGAAGGCCTGTGACCGGGTACTGGCCAGCCTGAAGCTGGGACACAGTGAGGAGGTATTTATTCGCTGTCGCGAAGGCTGCATCAGCATTTGGCCGGTAAACGACATGGTGTTTGCCTGCCTGGCAACGCCTGCGATCAATTCACAGCGGATGCAGATGCTGGTGTGGAAGACCATATCGCAGCTTCGCGGGCTGATTTGAATGGGCACACCAAGGCTTGCGAAGCCCCAGTTCTTCACGGCCAGTTCTCATTTTTACCAAACCCGTGACATTTAAGGGATGACTCCCACCACCCGCCGTTTTTAACAACAAAAACACTACACCCGGCCCATGGAGAGATACATGGCGTTTCCCTAGCGTTCTGACACTAACGTACTGGAGGAAACGCAATGTCGCGACCGACATTCAAGGCCGCCCTGCTGGCGGCCATTCTTGGGGGAAGTGTTCTATCACCTGCCTGGGCAGACAGCACCACGCAAGAGGCGCCCGCCCCGGGGCATATCATCGAGAACCAATATATTGTCACTCTGGCACCGAACATTACCGATGTGCTGGGCGTCAACGACCTGACGACTGCGATTCGCACCCTGCTGGCCGGTATTGGCGGCGGCGATGTGCTGTTTACTTATCAGCATGCGTTGACGGGGATGACGGTTCAGCTGACGGATTTGCAGGCGTCACTGCTGGGTGTGCTGCCTGGCGTTCTGGCGATCGAGCCTGATCGGGCGGTGACCGCTGTTGCCACACAGAACAACGCGACCTGGGGACTGGATCGCGTAGACCAGCCTTTACTTCCACTGGATAACCGCTTCCAGTACCCCGACAGTGGCGGCCAGGACGTCACCGTCTATGTGGTCGACACGGGCTTGCGCTCCACCCACAACGACTTTGCTGGCCGCGTGTCACCGGGCCGGAACTTTGTCAGTACCGGGGGTTTCCTGTTTGGCGGGGGCTCAATCGACCCTGCGGATACCGAAGACTGTAATGGCCACGGCACCCATGTGGCCGGCACGGCGGTGGGTACCACGTGGGGTGTCGCCAAGCAGGCCAACATTGCCCCGGTCCGCGTGCTGGGCTGTAACGGCAGTGGCAGCAATTCCGGCGTCATTGCCGGGGTCGACTGGGTGGCCGGCAATCACCGCAAACCCGCCGTGGCCAACCTCTCGCTGGGGGGCACCAACTCAACGGCGCTGGATACGGCTGTCCGCAATGCCATCAATGCGGGGGTCACCATGGTGGTGGCGGCGGGCAACGACAACGTGAATGCCTGCAACGGCTCACCCAACCGTGTTGCGGAAGCGTTGACCGTCGGCGCCACGACCCGTGAAGACCGGCGCTCGTCGTTCTCCAATTACGGTGCCTGTGTGGACCTGTTTGCCCCGGGCAGCGATATCACCTCGGCCTGGTATCAATCTGACACCCAGACCGCAAGCCTGAACGGCACCTCCATGGCCGCCCCCCATGCGGCCGGGGCCGCCGCGCTCTACCTGGCGGCCAACCCCAGCGCCTCACCATCGGCGGTGAACCTGGCCCTGGTCAACGATGCCGTCACCGGCGTGATTGGCAACGCGGGCAGCCAGTCCCCTAACCGTCTGCTGCAAATCACCCAACAGGATGGATCTGGCATTGACCGGCTACCGACCGCGGCGTTTAGCGCGGATTGTCAGGGCACGGTGTGTTCACTGGATGCCAGTGGCTCCACCGATGACGTGGCGGTAGCCGCCTGGGACTGGACCCTGGGAGATGGCAACGTGGCCAGTGGCGAGCAAATCAGCCATGACTACGGGGCGGATGGGGAATTCACCATTACGCTGACCGTGACAGATACCGCCAACCAGACCGGCTCCACGGAGCAAACCGTGACGGTGGGTAGCGAGACCTCTCCCTGTCCGGACTGCACTCGCTACGAAGGGCAACTGAATGGCGGGAGCAGCGTTGTGCTGCCGTCCAATGGCTTCAGCTACGCCGGCGGCCCCATTGATGGCTGGTTGCAAAGCCCTGCCGGCGCCACCTTTACCGTGACCCTGCAAAGCCAGAGCTGCTTCCTGTTCTTCTGCAGCTGGAACAATGTGGCCTCCGCCAGCCCGCAAGGGGGCATGGCCGAAATCCACACCAATGTGGGCAGCGGCGTGTATCGCTGGCAGGTTAGCGCGCAAAGTGGTTCCGGCACATACACCCTGCTGACCAATCCTTGAGGAACGCCATCGTTCCTTGATCGTTTCTGCCTAAGCATTGCCGGCGTCATCCTCCTGGTGCGCCGGCTTTTTTCTTTTTACGCGAAGTAAATCGGAAACATCGCCAAACCCGAGCGATAGATCACGCCACGGCTGCAAGCCCCCCGTCGACGATCTGTCAGTTAAAGCGAGTCTGGGTTAGCCCGTAATGATTCTGCCCGAGCCAGCATGGCGTTGACCTTGTCGGCATCCATGCGATCAAGGTTGCGGTAAATCATTTTCATCCGGTGGTTAGTGGAAAATTGCCCTCGATGCCGGTGAATAAAATGCCAGTACAGACTATTGAAAGGACAACTGTCTGACTCGGTAGCGGTTTTGACATCGTACTGGCAGTGCTTGCAATAATCCGACATGCGATTGATGTAACTGCCCGAGGCCGCGTAGGGCTTGCTCCCCAGGTAGCCGCCATCGGCATGCATCACCATGCCAAGGGTGTTGGGCAATTCCACCCAGTCAAACGCATCGGCATAGACCTCCAGATACCACTGGCAGATCGCATCGGGCAGCACACCCAATAACAGCGCGAAGTTACCGGTGACCATAAGTCGCTGAATATGATGAGCGTAGGCATGCTCGAGCGTATTGCGAAAGCACTCTGCCATGCAGTGCATTTTGGTCTCGCCGGTCCAGTAGTACGACGGCAGAGGCCGGTGATTACCAAGCCGGTTTTCCTTTGCGTAATCCGGCATCAACAGCCAGTAGATTCCGCGCACATATTCCCGCCAGCCAAGGATTTGGCGAATGAACCCTTCCACCGCATTGAGTGGCGCATCGCCATCATAATAGGCCTGCTCTGCGGCCTGGCAGACGGCCATGGGTTCGAGCAGACCAAGATTAAGGTAAGGGGACAGCAAGCTATGGAACAGGGTGTCCTCGCCGGTGACCATGGCATCCTGATAGTCGCCAAAGCACGGCAACCGGTGTTCAATAAAATGCGCCAGCGCCTGCTGCGCCTGCCGGGTAGTGGTGCCCCACTGGAAATGCTGCAGTGAACCGGGATGATCGGCGAAATGCTTCGCCACCAGCCCCAGCACCTGCTCGTCTATTGCATCGCGTGTAAAGGTCAGGACAGGTGGCAGGGGGGTCTTGCCCTTGTAGGGTTGGCGGTTGCTGCTGTCGTAATTCCACTTGCCGCCGACCGGCTCGCTTCCTTCCATCAGCAGGGAGGTATGGCGGCGCATTTCGCGGTAAAAGAATTCCATGCGCAGCTGTTTCTTGCCCGCCGCCCAGCGCGGGAAAAAGCCGGGGGCACACAAAAAACGTGTGTCATCGAGGCAAGTCACCTCTACCCCGCAGGACACGGACCACTGTTGATCGATGCGTTGCTGCAAGCGGTACTCACCACAATGGGTGACCACGATGCCTTGCGCCTCTCGATAATGGTCGGCCAGCAAGGACTCGAAATCGCGGTGACGGTGCTCGCCGTACGGGTAGTAATCCACCTGCCAGCCCTGCTGCTGCAGGTCGGTGGCGAAGTGGCGCATGGCACTGAAGATCAGGGCGATCTTCTGCTTGTGATGCTTTACATAAGTGGCTTCATCGGCCAGTTCAGCCATGACCAGCCTGTCCCGCTGTTTATCCAGGTGCGCAAGGGTTGGCAAGCTCAGGCTGAGCTGATCGCCGAGAATGATACCGATTTTCACCCATGCCCCCTGCGGATATTCACCTTTACGGGGCATCATGGAAGACAGCCTGTACAGGAAAGGTGAAGACCTCTACGCCTGCACTGACGACTCTGCACATAAACCCAAAAGCCACCGCAATGCGGTGGCTTTTGGGGGTTCCGCGGGTGAGCGCCTGCGGGTCAGGCGACGGCAGATTCCTTCTGCTCGTCCTTGCTCTTCTCGTACAGGGCTTCGAGTCGATCGCCCTGGGTCATCAGGTATTCAAAGGCGGCCAGCGAAGCCTTGGCGCCTTCACCCATGCTGATCACGATCTGCTTGTACGGCACGGTAGTGACGTCGCCGGCAGCGTAAATGCCTTCCTCGGATGTCTGGCATTTTTCATTGATCTCAATCTCGCCAAAGCGGGTGCGGGCCACCACATCGCCCAGGAACTCGCTGTTGGGCACCAGACCGATCTGCACGAACACACCTTCCAACGGCAGCTCTTTCACTTCTTCGGTCGCACGATCCACAAACTCGATAGCGCTGACCTTGCCGTTGGTGGCCTTGATTTCACGGGTGGCCACATTCTTGAGGATGGTGACGTTGGCTTTTTCTTCTGCCTTGTCGACCAGCACCTTGTCGGCCTTCAGCTCCGGCATGAATTCGAACACGGTCACCGACTTCACGATGCCGGCCAGATCCAGGGCCGCTTCGATACCGGAGTTACCGCCACCGATCACCGCCACATCCTTGCCTTTGAAGAAGGGCCCATCACAGTGCGGGCAGTAGGCCACGCCGTTGCCCACGTTCTCTTTCTCGCCGGGCACACCCAGCTCGCGCCATTTGGCGCCGGTGGCGACGATAAGGGTCTTGGTGTCGATCTCTTCACCGGAAGACAGCACGACCTTTTTGATTTCCCCTTTTTCAACGCGCGCCACCTTCAGGTGCTCTTTCACGGTGACATCGTATTCGTTCATGTGCGCCTGCAGGGCGCCAGACAATTCCGGACCGGTAGTCTTCTTCACCGAGATCAGGTTCTCGATGTCCATGGTGTCTTTCACCTGACCGCCAATACGGTCGGCAATCAGGGTCACTTTCAGGCCTTTACGGGCACTGTAAATCGCAGAGGCGACACCCGCCGGGCCACCCCCAATGACGGTCACGTCCTGCAGCGGCAGTTTTTCGCCCGCGCCCGCCTGGGCAAGGGTCGGGTCGTGCGCCATGAGCTTGTCGATCAGCTCGGCAGCGGTCACCTTGCCATTGGCGAACAGTTCGCCATTCAGGTACACGCTGGGCACACCTTGAATATCACGCTCGCTTACCACGTCCTGATACAGGCCGCCGTCGATCATCTCAGCCGTGATATTCGGATTCAGCAGTGCAAACTGGTTTAACGCCTGGACCACATCCGGGCAGTTGTGACAGCTGAGGCTGATGAACACCTCAAAGTTCAGCTCGCCTTTGGCACCTGCCACCATACGCTGGAGGCTGTCATCCAGTTTGATATCGGTCCCGGATGCCTGCAAAAAAGCCAGCACCAGGGAATTGAATTCGTGGCCTGCGGGAATACCGGAGAAACGGATACCGGTGTCTTCACCGTCGGCTTCCAGCAGGAAACTGATCGGGCTGCGCAGTGTTTCGCCCAGATCGCGTTCTTCAAACGCCAGGTTGTCACTGACACCGGCAATATCAGAAAGGAAGCTGGCCAGTTCGTCGCGCTTGTCATGGGATCCGCTTTGCAGCACGAAAGTGACTTTCTTCTGCATGTTGGCGGCGTAGCCCTTGAGAGCCTGCAAAATTTCATTCGTGAGCATGTGTATTCCCTTAACGTGATTCAGTATTCAGTGACATGAAGGCAAACCCTCCCCCTGCCCCTCCCCCATGACAGGGGAGAGGAGCCTCCATACATGGAGGAAAATCAGGGAGTGGGTGAGGCCGGTTTAGATCTTGCCGACCAGGTCGAGAGATGGGGCCAGAGTGGCTTCGCCTTCTTTCCATTTGGCCGGGCACACTTCGCCGGGATGGTTACGAACGTACTGGGCCGCTTTCACTTTGCGCAGCAGGTCGTCCGCGTCACGGCCGATACCTTCGGCAGTGATTTCCATGGCCTGGATGATGCCATCCGGATCGACCAGGAAGGTCGCACGATCTGCCAGGCCCTGGCCTTCACGCATCACTTCAAAGTTGTTAGTGATGGTGCCGGTCTGGTCGCCAACCATGTAGTAGTTGATCTTGCCGATGGTATCGGAAGTATCGTGCCACGCTTTGTGGGTGAAGTGGGTGTCGGTGGAAACAGAGAATACTTCCACACCCAGCTTCTGCAGCTCTTCGTATTTGTCAGCCACGTCGCCCAGCTCGGTGGGGCAAACGAAAGTGAAGTCGGCCGGGTAGAAGAAGAAGATGGCCCACTTGCCTTTAACGTCTGCTTCAGAGATCTCTACGAAATCGCCCTGCTTGAATGCAGTGGCGTTGAACGGTTTGATCTCGCTGTTGATAAGTGCCATGTGTCTAAGACTCCCTAGGTGTTGGTCATTAAGTCGTTTAGGCGAGAGACAGGATGCGCAATTCTCGGCAATTGGTAAATTTAAAAGCTTTTATGGCAGCTATAGGCATTACCTAAGGGAACCTCTGAGTAACTCCTTGCATGCTCAGCGTGACCTGG